>NZ_JBEYTW010000216.1:0-1112 GCF_040643275.1 Spirillospora sp. NPDC047418 | reverse complement strand
TGTACTCACTCGTGAGGTTGTGGACACGGCTGGCGGGTGGGCGGCCGCCGAGTGCGGTGTGTCCGCGGTGGTGATTGTAGGTGTGGAGCCATTGCGGGAGTGCTCGGCGGCGTTCGGTTTCGCTGGTGTAGGGGTGGGCGTAGGCCCATTCGTCTAGCAGGGTGCGGTTGTAGCGTTCGACCTTGCCGTTGGTCTGGGGCCGGTAGGGGCGGGTGCGTTTGTGGACGATGCCGGCGGCGGTGAGGGTGTCGCGCCAGAGCCTGGAGCGGTAGCAGGAGCCGTTGTCGGTCAGTACGCGGGCCACGGTGATGCCGTGGTTGCTGAAGAACGCCTGTGCCCGCTGCCAGAAGGCCGCTGCTGATTGTTTGGTCTCGTCGGGGAGGATTTCGGTGTAGGCCAGGCGGGAGTGGTCGTCGACGGCGTTGTGCAGGTAGGCGTAGCCCAGGTTGGGGCGGCCGTGGACGGTGCGGGGCCGGGCGGGGTCGCGGTGGGCGGAGGAGTTGCGGCCGCCGGTGGCGCGGCCGTGGACGCGGTGGCCGCCGCCGTCGGGGATGTTGCCGAGTTTCTTGATGTCGACGTGCACCAGGTCGCCGGGTGCGGGGTGTTCGTAGCGGCGGACGGGCCGGCCGGTGGCGCGGTCCAGGTGCGCCAGTCGGGCCAGGCCGTAGCGGGTCAGCACCCGGTGCACGGTGGCCGGGTTGAGGCCGAGCAGGTCGGCGATGCGGGCGGGCCCCCATCGGCGCAGCACCCGGACCTTGACGATCCGCCGCTCGGTACGGGTGGGGGTGCGGCGTGGACTGTGGCGAGGTCGGCTGGACCGGTCGGCCATCCCCGCCTCGCCCTGCTGCCGGTAGCGGCCGGCCCACCGTTTGGCCGTGGTGGGTGAGACCTGGAACCTCTCGGCGGCCCGCCGCAACGGCCAGTGGTCATCGACCACACAACGGGCCAGGCGCAGGCGGCCGGTCTCGGTCAGCGGGGCGTTACGGTGGGGCATGAGGGCCTCCTGGGGGCTGGGCGTAGATCTCGCAATCCACACCGAACCCGGAGGCCCTCCCTCACGCCAAGATCATCGGCAGCATGTCGCCACGTCCACAACCTCTGTGGTCAGTACA
>NZ_JBEYTW010000215.1:0-1197 GCF_040643275.1 Spirillospora sp. NPDC047418 | reverse complement strand
GGCGACGCCGTCACCAGGCCCGATCCCAGGCCAGCCACTACCACCGACAAGCCACTCAAGCATGAAGATCGCGATCTACAACTGGAGTACTAGGCTCGTATGCGGCTACTTGAGCGACCTCGCTGCCCGGCCCCGTGGTGCGCCCGCACGGACGGCGAACGGTGTGACGGACGGCTTCGCGCAGGTACGCCCCCAGCCCGCGGGGCCTGAGGCCCGGAGGCCGCCGCTTCGCGCTCGCTCAGCCGACCTATCCGACTGCTCGTCACCACCTCGATGCGAACCATCGGCACACCCAACGACGCCCCGACCATGCCTACGCTCTCAGCTTGCAGGTGACCGGTGACCCGTCTTGCCTTTTCGGAAGGCGTTGGCTGCCGGAGCGCGGCGGGGGTTCACCCGTCGTAGGGGCGTTCGCGGGTGTGGACGGACGGGCCGTCGAGGACGGTGTCCGGGTAGCCACTGACCTTTGAGCTGACCTGCATTTCGATCTGCTCGTGGCTTCCGTCGGCGTAAGTGAGTACAACCACAAACGCGATAAAGGTGCCGTCGATGCCCGACCTGGTCCACAGAACACGCCCAACGTCGAAGATCACAAGAGGTGAACCGCTCGACAGGAAGTCCTTGCAGTTAGCATCCTCCAGCCCCGAGTCTTCGTCCTGCATGGCGCAGGCCTGCGTCCAATCGCGACGCCGAACCAGGTCGAGATAGGTGACCAGAGCCGCGCGAGCTCGTGCCTGTTCCCGTTGCTCCGCAGCCTGGCCGCCGGCGACGAAGTGCCACACCATGATGCTCACGCAGATGAGAAGAAAGATCATGGGTGCGGCGAGCACTGCGGACCGGCGTGGGCGTGCCATGGGCGGCGATCTTACGTGGGCGGGAGCCTCCGAACGCAGGCGTCGCCCTCAGGGTAGCCGTCCAAGAAAACCCCGAACCATGGTCGGTCCGGGTCCCTTGGCTGGTCATCTCTGGTGGGCAGGGGCGGGGGCGAACCGCCGACCTTCCGCTTCTCAGCTATAGCAACCTCCCTGTCGGATGGGAGTCGGCCGAGGTTGGACGGCTGTCGGCGTGCGCGCTCAAGTTGGGCTGGTTGCCTCAGTTGTTGTTAGCCTCGGGCTTTCACCGGGCGGTGGGTCGAGAGTGACCGTTTAGATAAGAAAAGTGCCTCTGTGCTGGGAGGATAGGGCTTGTTGAGGGTCC
>NZ_JBEYTW010000214.1:0-1208 GCF_040643275.1 Spirillospora sp. NPDC047418 | reverse complement strand
AAGGCGTGCGTGATCGCTTCACGCGCTTTGGAACTGCGGCCCGATCACGGCTCCGACCCGTCCAAGCTTCGGTTCTCCGACGTCACCATGGTCGTCGACGCCTACAAGCTCGCCCACAACAACGCGGGGGAACTCTACGCACCCTCCCACCAGGGGCATCTACTCGGCCACTTCTTCGACCTGCTGGACTTCGGGCGCCGCGAAGGGATAGCAGGCGATCTGTCGCCCAGCTTCGTCCGCCACCCGGGACATCACACGATCAAGCAGGTCGACGACAATGAGGACGAGATCGGCAAGGCGATCCCCGATACCATCGTCGACCAGCTCGATCAGCACCTGCACCTGCTCGGGACGGGGTTTCCTTACGGGGAGCTCGCCCCGGAGATCGTCGCGGAGATGTTCCAGACCATCTACGTGATCCTCCGGGACACCGGACGGCGCCCCGCCGAAATCGCAGGCCTCGACCTGGACTGCCTGGAAGCCGACCGGGACGAATACCAGTTGATCTGGCACAACATGAAGGGCCGCCGCCTCCGCAGACGGCTACCGATCCTCACGCCGACCGTCGAGGCGATCAAGCGCTGGAAGCAGACCCGGGCGCGGCTGGACCTCCCTCCCAACAGCGCTGACCACCTGTTCCCGGCGATCACCAGCAACTACCGCCACCTCAACTCCGGCTACATCTCCCGAGCCATCCGGCTGTGGGCCGACTCCATCCCTGCCCTAAACTCCAGCGAGCTCGGCGACGACGGGACCCCGCTACCGTTCGACCGATCGAAGATCTTCCCGTATGCGTTCCGGCACACGTTCTGCCAGCGTCACGCGGACGCCGGCGTGCCGCTGCCCGTTCTGCAAGCGCTCATGGACCATCGTTCGGCGGACACAACCGCCGCGTACTTCCAAGTATCGAAGAAGATGAAACGCCAGGCCGTGGAAACTCTGCGGGTGCTGGTCCTGGACCGGCACGGCAATCCCGCTCCGATCGGATCAGCGACAGCCTACGAACTGCGCGCAGTGGCCGTGCCGTGGGGAAACTGCGTCGAGCCCTCCAACGTCAAGGCAGGCGGGAAGGCATGCCCGATCCGCTGGCAGTGCCCCGGGTGCTCGCACTACCGGCCCGACCCCTCCCATCTGCCCGCTATCGAGGACCAGGTCCGCAGCCTGAAGGCCAACCTGGAGATGGCCAGAGCCATGGGCACCGCCGGCTA
>NZ_JBEYTW010000213.1:0-1225 GCF_040643275.1 Spirillospora sp. NPDC047418 | reverse complement strand
CTTGGCGTCAAGTGGTTGTTGCAACGAGGTGGCGGTTGAGGGCTTGGGCTGGGTTTTCCCAGTCCAGGGTCTGGCGGGGTCGTCCGTTGAGTTCACGGGCGACCCGGTCCAGGTCCTGCTGGGTCCAGGCCCGGAAGTCGGTGGACGAGCGCGGGAAGTACTGCCGCAGCAGACCGTTGGTGTTCTCGTTGGAGCCGCGCTGCCAGGGTGAGTGCGGGTCGCAGAAGTACACGCGGCAGCCGGTCGCCAGGGTGAAGTCGGCGTGCTCGGCCATCTCGGCCCCCTGGTCCCAGGTCAACGACGCCGCCAGCTCGGTCGGCAGCCGGCCCATCAGGCCGGTGAGCACCCTCACCACCTCCTGCGACACCCGCGAGTGCGGCAACGCGCCCAGCATCACGAACCGGGTGGTGCGCTCGACCAGGGTGATGATGGCGCTGGACCCGCGGGCGCCGATGACCAGGTCCCCCTCCCAGTGCCCTGGCACCGCCCGGCCGCCCGCCTGCGCCGGCCGGGTCGAGATGTGCAGCCCCTCGACCCAGGGCTTACCGGACCGGGCCGCGCCCTCGGCCCGCGCCGCCCGCGCCGTCCGCGACTGCGGACGGCGGGCGGCACGGCCGCTGCGCAGCACCGACCTCTCACCCGTCCGCAGGTCCAGCTGCCGGGCCAGCTCGGCCCGCATCCGGCCCCGGGCCTGGTAGTAGATCGCCTGATAGATCGTCTCGTGCGACACCCGCATCTCCGGCTGGTCGGGATAGCTCACGCGCAGGTGCGCCGCGATCTGCTGCGGCGACCACCGCTGCACCAGCAGATCACGCACCACCGGCCACAACCGGCCCTGGCACCGGGCCCGGCCCCTGTTCCCGCTGTTGCCGACCAGCTTGCCCGGCCGGTGCCGCCGCGCCCGCGCGTCCGCCTTGCGCTGCGCCGCAACATGCGAATACGTCCACCGATACAGCCCGCCCAGCCCGCCCGGACGGGCGGTAGTCGCCCGCCCCGGATGCCGCGCCCCACCACCACCGGCATCCGAACACCGGTAGGAATTGTTGCGCTTCACCTCCCGCCACACCGTCGACCGGTCCCGACCGATCACCTCCGCGATCTGCGGAAACGACCAGCCCACACCGAACAACACCTCAATCTGCGCACGCTCGGCACTCGTCAAACGCTTTCCTGGCACAACAAGATCCTTCCAAAGACCTCGTCGCAACAGACACTAGAAACCGCC
>NZ_JBEYTW010000212.1:0-1270 GCF_040643275.1 Spirillospora sp. NPDC047418 | reverse complement strand
TGAGCTTCCCCCCGTTCCACGGACACCCGATCTGAGTTGACCTTGATCAACTTGGGAAGGAAGTGTCTCGTGCCACCACCTCACCCGCCCGAGTTCCGGCGCCGCGCAGTCGAGTTGGCCCGGACCGGCGACAAGTCGGTCTCCGCGTTGGCCAAGAGCCTGGGCATCAGTCAGTCGTGCCTGAGCAACTGGATCCGTCAGGCAGCCAACGAAGATGGTGATCTCGACGGCCTGAGCGCCGGCGAGAAGAAGGAACTGGCCGAACTGCGCCGGAAGGCCCGGCAACTGGAACTGGAGAACGAGATCCTCAAGCGAGCAGCAGCATACTTCGCCCGCGAGAACGTGCTCCCAAAATAAGGTACTCGCTGGTCCGTGAGCTTGCCGAAAATGACATCCCCGTCGCGGTGGCCTGCCGAGTGCTGAACGTTTCCCGATCCGGTTATACCGACTGGCTCGGCAGGCCCGCCTCGATCCGGGAGCAACGCAATACCGAGCTGGTGAAAATCATCAAAGAGATCCATGAAGAGTCACGCCGAAGCTACGGATCGCCGCGAGTGCACGCCGAGTTGACGCTCGGACGGGGCGAGCAGGTGAACCGCAAACGAGTGGAGCGACTCATGCGGGAGGCCGGGATCCAGGGGATCTACCGGCGCAAGGGACGCCGGAACCTGGTCAACGAGGCGACCGAGGAAGACCTGGTCAAGCGAGCCTTCGACGTCCAGGCACCTGACGCGCTGTGGGTCACCGACATCACCGAGCATCCGACCCGCGAGGGGAAGTTGTACTGCGCGGCCGTCCTGGACTGCTTCTCCCGCCGCATCATCGGCCATTCCATCGACATCCGCCAGACCACAAAACTCGTGGTCGATGCGATGGCCGCCGCAGTAGCCCGTCGCAAACCCGCAAAGGACGCCACGATCCTGCACTCCGACCACGGAACGCAGTTCACTTCCTGGACGTTCGGAAAGCGACTGCGAGACGCAGGGCTCCTCGGCTCGATGGGCACCGTCGGCGACTGTTACGACAACGCCATGATGGAGTCGTTCTGGGGCTCGATGCAACTCGAACTCCTCGACGCCAGGAAATGGCAAACAAGAGCCGAACTCGCAGCCGCGGTGTTTGAATGGATCGAGTGCTGGTACAACCCATTCAGAAGGCATTCCAGCCTCGGAATGCTGAGCCCGGTGGACTACGAGGAACGGCACCGAGCCTCGATCACGACCACCTGACCCATCTCACCCCAGCTGTCCGTGCTACGGGGGGAACCTCA
>NZ_JBEYTW010000211.1:0-1411 GCF_040643275.1 Spirillospora sp. NPDC047418 | reverse complement strand
TACTCCAGTTGTAGATCGCGATCTTGCTGGTCGGGGCTGGTCCGGGAACGGGTGCGGCCACCGGTGATCATCGGTGTGTGAAGACAGAAGATCAGTCGGTGGCCGCGGGTCACAGCATAGATCCTGGCCGCTGGCAGGAAGCATTCGAGCTCCTGATGGGTCGCATCGCGGGACGGTTCGGCCGGGTTGAACCCCGGCGCCGGGCCCGGGCGCTCGTGCTCGGGCTGTTGTCGGACCTGCCGCGCAAGAACTGCTGGACGCTCGCCGAGCATGCCGGGGACGCCAACCCGTACGGTCTGCAGCATCTGCTGTCGAGGGCCAGGTGGGATGCGGACGCGGTACGCGATGACCTGCGCGGCTTCGTCGTCGAGCACCTGCACCACCAGGACGCGGTGCTGGTCGTGGACGAGACCGGCGACCTGAAGAAGGGCACGCACACGGTGGGTGTGCAACGCCAGTACACCGGCACCGCCGGACGCATCGAGAACAGTCAGGTCGCCGTCTACCTCGCCTACGCAACCCCGCTCGGGCACGCCGCGATCGACCGGGAGTTGTATGTTCCGCGCTCCTGGACCGAGGACGCGGGCCGCTGCCGGGCCGCCGGGATCCCCGACACCGTCGCCTTCGCCACCAAACCCGCCCTGGCCGCCCGCATGATCGGCCGCGCACTGGACGCCGGCGTCATCGCATCCTGGGTGGCCGGCGACGAGGTGTACGGAGGCAACCCGCATTTGCGAACCGACCTGGAAAGACGCGGGATCGGCTACGTACTCGCCGTTGCCCGCGACCACCAGATTCCCACCCACGGGGGCAAATTCCGCGCCGACGCCCTGGCCGCCAAGCTGCCGAAGCGGGCCTGGCAGAAACTCTCCGCCGGTGCCGGAGCCAAGGGGCAGCGCTTCTACGACTGGGCCCTGGCCGACATCGCCAACGACCGGCCCGGCCACCACCAGCTCCTCGTCCGCCGCAACCGGCACACCCGTGAACTGGCCTTCTACCGCTGCTACTCGGCCACCCGGGTCCCGCTGTCCACCCTGGTGCGGGTCGCCGGAAGCAGATGGAGGGTCGAGGAGACCTTCCAGTCCGGCAAGGGCCTGGCCGGACTCGACGAACACCAGGTCAGAGGCTGGACGTCCTGGCACCGCTGGGTCACCCTCGCCATGCTCGCCCATGCCTTCCTCACCGTCGTCCGCGCGGACGAACACGCACGCCACCCCAGGTCGGACGAGCTGATACCGCTCACCTGCAACGAGATCCAACGCCTGTTCACCGCGCTCGTCGTCCGGCCTGGCCACAGCCCGGCCCATCGGCTCGACTGGTCCCACTGGCGACGCCGTCACCAGGCCCGATCCCAGGCCAGCCACTACCACCGACAAGCCACTCAAGCATGAAGATCGCGATCTACAACTGG
>NZ_JBEYTW010000210.1:0-1479 GCF_040643275.1 Spirillospora sp. NPDC047418 | reverse complement strand
GTACGGCAGTCCGAGATCGTGATCTTGTCATGGTCGGCTGATTCGGGCTCGCTGGTGGAACCAGCGGGCGCGGGCTTGGTGACGCCGTCGCCACAGATGCCAGCGCAGGTGGTGTTCCAGGCCGTGCCGGGTGTGGGTGAGTAGGTTGACCAGGCGTTTCACTTCAGGGACGGTCAGCGGGAGCAGTCCGGGGTCGGCGGGTGGTATCTCGTCGGGATCGGCGGGTGTCGGAGGTCTGTCGGCGGTGGTGCGGGCGTGTGCGGCGGTGAGGGCGCAGACCGCCAGGGCGGCCATGGCCAGGACCAGGTGGCGAAGCAGCGCCGGATAGATGCGGACCTGGGAGTGGTCGAGCCCGAACGCGTCCTTGCCGGTCTGGAAGTCTTCCTCGACCGGCCACCTGCGGCCGGCGACCCGTACGAGGGTCCGCAGTGTCACCGGTCGGCCTTCGGGGGCGAAGCACAGGTAGAACGCCACTTCGCGGACGCCTTTGGCGTTGGGGGTCAGGCTGCGGCGGATCAGCAGGTGGCGGCGGGGGTCGGCGGTGCCGATCCACGCCCAGGCGTAGCGGCGTTCACCCTTGGACCCGGCTCCGGCCGAGTCGATCACCCAGTCCGAGGCCATCAGTGTCTTCAGCGCGTCGTCGGCCCTGCTCTTGGCGGCGCGGGTGAAGGCGATCGGCGCCGACTTCGCGATCCCCAGCACATAACCGGTGTCGACCTGCGGGTCTTCCAGCCAGGCGCGCAGTTTCGGGTCGGTGCCGTACACCTCGTCGCCGGTCACCCAGGCCGGCAGCCGCCCTTCGGCGTGCAGGTCGGCCAGGATCTGGCGGCCCAGCTCGGGTTTGGTCGCGAACACCACCTGCTCGGGCACCCGGTCGCGTGCTCGTCGGTCGGGGTCGCCTGCCTGCTCGCGGGGCAGATACGGGCGGGCTCCGACCAGGGCGTGTCCGGCCGCGGTGGCGAAACTGCAGTACACGACGTTGATGGCGTTGGAGATGCGGCCGGCGCAGCCCACGTACTGGCGTTTGACACCGACAGTGCAGGTGCCCTTCTTCTCCTGCCCGGACTCGTCCAGGATCGCGACCGCGTCACCGTCGTCCAGCCGCTCGCACACCAGCGTCCGGACCGCGGCCATCGCGCCCATGGTGTCCCACTTGGCCGCGTTCAGCAGGTGCTGCATCCTGCCGGGGGTTGCATCCCCGGCGTGCTCAGCGATGCTCCAGCAGTTCTTGCGCGGCAGGTCGCTCATCAACGCGCGCACGTACTTTCGGGCCTGGACGCGGGGCTCCCGCCTGCGGAAACATCCGGCCATCAAGCCCATCAACTCATCGAGATGGCCGTGGACGGCCCCGACCTCTACCATGGCAGCGGCAGCCGCCCACGATTCTTCTTGCGTCACAACTCGAAGATCATCGGGCGGCTGTCCTGCGTTACGAACCGGCCGCTACCAGCTCAAATCACGATCTCGGACTGCCGTACT
>NZ_JBEYTW010000209.1:0-1483 GCF_040643275.1 Spirillospora sp. NPDC047418 | reverse complement strand
TGTTGTTGTTATGGACGCCCCCATAACAACAACACGCCGCAGATCAACACGGGGGAGGGGCGGGGCTCGGGGGTGGTGACGTGTCGCAGGGCGCGGCCTCGTGCGTGCTGGCCCGGTGGTCGGACGAGGCCGGCTCGTTGCGCGATCCGAAGTCGTGGGCGAGGCGGTCACCGAGTCTCCGCATGCCGATCCACGGCGCCTTGGCAGGCTCTCAAATGCGGCACCACGGCAGCCTCGACATCCCCTGACGGGAACGCGGCGACGTCCGACGCGTCCAGCGCGTTCAGCGCGTCCGATACTTCCGGTGCGTCCGATACTTCCGACACTTCCGGCGCGTCCAACGCTTCCGACGCGTCCGGCAGGGTTTGTTGATCTGCGGCGTGTTGTTGTTTTGAGGCGCTTGATAACAACAACACGCCGCAGATCAACGAGTGGGATACGGCCCAGTCACGGGACGTGCGGCGGGGTGCTGCGGCGGTTATGAATTGACGGTGAGAACCCCCCGTGATATTCCACATACTCTCCGAAATCGTCCATTTCGGTCGGCTGAGGCGGTGCAGGCGGGCGTGACGGCTCAGCAGCTCCGTTCCCGGCTCTACCGGCATGTGCTCCACGACGTGTACGCGCCCGCGAGCCTGGACGATTCCATCCAGCTCCGCTGTGACGCCGCCGCGCTGATACTCCCGCCGGACGCGGTCTTCTGCGGGGTGACCGCAGCTCGCCTGTACGACGTGCCGGTGCCGGACAGGGACCTGCGAGTCCACGCGGCCGTACCCGCCACGGCATCCACCGTGCCTCGCATCAAGCAGCTAAAGCTGCACGGCTACGCGATTCCCGCAGGGCAAGTACGCAAGCTGAAAGACCGCCGCGTGATCGGCCCAGAGCGGCTGTTCCTCGAACTGGCGGCTTCGGTGCCCCGCATCGACCTCATCATCGCGGGCGACCACCTGCTGAGGCGGCAGATCAGCACGCGAGAACTCCTCAACGCATTCCTGAAGGACTGCTACCGGCGCCGCGGAGTCAGAAAGGCAAGGCTCGCGATGACGCACCTGGAACCACGAAGCGATTCACCGCCGGAGACGCGGCTGCGGATGCTGCTCGTCGACGCCGGCCTCCCCCGGCCCGTCGCCAACCAGGACGTCTTCAACGACTGGGGCGTCTGGCTTGCGCGTCCCGACCTCTCCTACCCCGCCGTGAAGATCGCGATCGAGTACGAGGGACTGCACCACCAGGAGGACCACGGCCAGTACAGCCGCGACATCGAACGCGACGGCCGGATGATCGACGACGGCTGGGTCGTCATCCGCGTGAACAAGGACGGGCTCTTCCGCACCCCCCGGCAGGTGGTGAACCGCATCCGCAAGGCCCTCACCGCCCGCCACCCGTCCCGTTGACCTGCGGCGTGTTGTTGTGCCTTCGGGCTGGACCACTCCCAGGTCAGGACCTACCCGACGCTGCTTCGCTACCTCGTGCTGGCCCTGGC
>NZ_JBEYTW010000208.1:0-1509 GCF_040643275.1 Spirillospora sp. NPDC047418 | reverse complement strand
GTCGAGGTCAAGACCATCAAGTTCAAGGTCGCGGTCCCCGGCTATGAGTACCTGACCGACGAGGAGATTCAGCAGATCCTGGAACAGACCACGCATGCCCGGGACCGCCTGCTCGTGGCTCTGTTGGTGGTGACGGGCTGCCGGATCGGCGAAGCGCTGGGGTTGCGCCGCGAGGACATGCATCTGCTGGCCAGCTCCAAGGTGCTCGGCTGTCCTGTGGAGGGCCCGCATGTCCATATCCGGCGCCGACAGAACACCAACGGCGCATTGGCCAAGACGCGTAAGCCCCGCTGGATCCCGGTCGGTGGGGACATCGGCGATCTGTACGCCGACTACCAGTGGGAACGGGAGAAGGTACCCGAAGCGGCCGATTGCGACATGGTGTTCGTCAATCTCTTCGCCGCTCCGCTCGGCGAGCCGATGAAGTACCCGAACGCCTACGAGCTGTTCCAGCGCCTGGCCAGGCGAGCCGGCTTTGTTGCTCGTCCGCACATGCTGCGGCACTCGGCGATTACCCGGTGGCGGCGGGAGGGCCGACCGGACTATGTGGTGATGGATTTGGCCGGGCATGTGTCCAGACAGTCCATGGACCCCTACACCCACGCGAGTGACCAGGAGAAACGCGAGGCAGTGAACCGGGTCGCCGCTCTCAAGGGAGCCGCTTCATGACACTTCTCACGTTCCCGGTCGTCGAGGACGGGGCCAGCGCCGATGCTGGTGACTCAGTTCTGGTCAACGATTGGGTCGGGTGGCTGCGTGAGCGGCTCGACCCGCACTGGCGGCCTGGTGAATGGGACGTGGAACTGCTGCTGTTCACCGGAGATCCCGGTAACCCGCGCACGCGCGTCAAGGTCTGTCCGCTGCCGAGCTGCGGCATCACCGTCGGTGAGCTGCATTCTTCGGGCTACTGCAAGATCTGCAACGACGAGTTCATGAGCAGCGGGCTGACCAAGCCGGAGTTCGAGGCCGTCTACACCCGCGCGAACCGAAGGCTGAACGTCCACCGGAGCGAGGCGACCTGCGGTGTGCCGGCCTGCCGCCGCGATGTTCTCGCCCAAGGGCTGTGCGTCACCCACTACCGGAGTTGGGTGAAGGCCAGGGGCCGCGCGGAGATCGACCGGGACGCGTGGATGGCCTCGCAGCGCCCGGCTGCGGAGGTCGCCGGGTGCCTCGTGCTGGGGTGCACACGAGAACGACGGTCGCCGCGGACAGGTCTGTGCCACACCCATCAGGCCAAGTGGAGGGCCTGGTCCACCGCCGGAGGAGCCGGGGAGGAGGATGCTGTTCTGGCGGCCTGGATCGAGCGGCAGCCGCCGTACTTGTCCGCGCACATGTTCTCGCTGTCCCCGCTGACCCCGGTCGCGCGGCTGGAGCTGTTGTACGCCCTCCAGCAGCGGGACGTGCGCGGGATGCTTGTGTGCCCGAGTTCGGTGCGACGCGTCGTCGGTGAGCTGTCAGGTCTGCCCTGCATCGCTGTGGCCGACGGCCAGTTCCCAGACCCGGACCTGG
>NZ_JBEYTW010000207.1:0-1543 GCF_040643275.1 Spirillospora sp. NPDC047418 | reverse complement strand
CCGCATTGCGGCGCCGGGGCCCCTGTCGTCGTCACTGCCCACCCAGGGCAGTACGGAAGGTTCAGTGAAAGCACCCCAACCGGCCCGGGCCGGCAACCAGCCAGACCAGCACCCGCAGGAATCCGGCGGGCTCGAAGGCAGGCTCGACGACGAGGACTACCCCGCCTACAGCATGGGCCGCGCCGCCGAGATGCTGAACGTCACACCGGCATTCCTGCGCAGCCTGGACACCGCCCGCCTGATCGTCCCGCAACGCTCACCCGGCGGACACCGCCGCTACTCCCGCTACCAACTCCGCCTGGCTCAACGCGCCCGCGACCTGATCGACCAAGGAACACCGCTGGAAGCCGCCTGCCGCATCATCATCCTGGAAGACCAACTCGCCGAAGCCCAACGCATCAACACCCAACTCCACAAAGACCACACCAACCAGCAACAACCCCGCAACACGCCATAAAAGCCCGGCACCGGGAAGATCGAGCGTCGGCGGGGGATCTGGTGGGCGCTTAGTGCGTGTTTGAGAAGTTGATCTAGGTCGGTGTGTCTACGTGATCGTCCGGGCGGGTTCGTCCAGGATGACGGGATGTCTCGGCGGTCGTGTTATCCCTCGGACTTGACCGACGGCGAGTAGGTGCTGGTCGAGCCGCTGCTGCCGGAGGCCGGCAGCAGCGGCCGCCCGGAGAAGCACCCGCGGCTGCGAGATCGTGGACGCGATCTTGTATGTGGTGCGCACCGGATGCGCGTGGCGGCAGTTGCCCGTCGACTTCCCGCCCTGGCAGACGGTGTACTGGTACTTCGTCCGGTGGGAGAAACAGCGGGTCACCCTGCGGATCCTTGACGTGCTGCGCCAGCAGGTTCGCCAGGATGAGGGACGCGACGCCGAACCGAGTGCGGGGATCATCGACTCCCAGAGCGTGAAGGCGGCCGATACCGTCGGACGCGCCACGCGCGGGTACGACGCGGGCAAGAAGGTCGCCGGACGTAAGAGATTCATCGTCACCGGCGCTCTCGGCCTGCTGATCATGGTGACGGTGTGCGCGGCGAGCGTCCAGGACCGCGATGGAGCCAAGGGCACGCTGCTGGGGCTGTATCTCACCTCGCCGCGGTGCCGGCGGGTGTCCGCCGACGCCGCCTTCGCCGGACGCCTCGTCGGCCGGGCCGCGCAGACACTGCGTACCACCCTGGACATCGTCCGCAAACCCGCAGATCAGAAGGGGTTCGTCGTCCTCCCTCGGCGGTGGGCGGTCGAGTGGACTTTGGCGTGGCTCACCGCCCACCGGCGGCTGGCGCGCGACTACGAACGCCACCCCGCGACCAGCGAGGCCATGATCCGGTGGGCCGCCATCGGCCTCTTGACCCGCCGCCTGGCCCGCGGTGGACGTCCCGCCGTCCGGCAAGGCCCACGCCCCTCGAGTGCCAATAACAAGATCCTTCTCAAACACGCACTTAGCTTGTCTTTTAACCTTGGATTCGGACGTTAAGGCTGTTCAGAGCCGTTCTGGGCAGGCGAGCTAGCGTGCCGGGCA
The DNA here is from genome assembly GCF_040643275.1 of Spirillospora sp. NPDC047418. Taxonomy (NCBI): domain Bacteria; kingdom Bacillati; phylum Actinomycetota; class Actinomycetes; order Streptosporangiales; family Thermomonosporaceae; genus Spirillospora; species Spirillospora sp. NPDC047418. Next base: position 17 of record NZ_JBEYTW010000207.1, on the reverse strand, counting down.
TCTTCGGAGGGTCTGGC
>NZ_JBEYTW010000206.1:0-1568 GCF_040643275.1 Spirillospora sp. NPDC047418 | reverse complement strand
CCGACCCCTTCCAGCCAGCGGGCCATGTCCAGGCCGCCGACATCGAGGGGGCGTAGTCCGAGGCTCTGGATGAACGCCGACACCTCGGTCTTGGCCTGTGCGTCGTCTCCGGCGAAGAGCACGTCCAGCGGGCGTCCCTGGGCCAGGACGTGGCCGAAGACGGTGTTGAACGCCTTCACCACGTGCGCGCTCTCGGGGGCTGCGTTGGCGATCTCCTGGGCACCGGAGGTGCCTTCAGGGGTGACGACCCCGGTGGCGTCGGCGTTGAAGGTGTTGGAGATGTCGATGATGAACTTGCCGGCCAGTGCGTCGCCGTACTGGGCGACGACCGGCACGGCGCCGGCGTAGGGCACGGCCAGGACGACGATGTCGCCGACCGGGACGGCGCCGAATGTCCCGGCCGTGGCCCCGCCGCCGAGTGTCGCGGCCAGGTCTTTTGCCTTGGCCGCGTCGCGGCCGATGACCTCGACGGCGTTGCCGCCGGCGACCGCGCGTGCGGCGATGGCGTGGGCCATGCCGCCCAGGCCGATAATGCTGACGTTGCTCATTGGTCTGCCTTTCTTCTGGAACTGAAATGAATAGGACGTTGTGCCTGCTGCCAACCGGTTGTGGGCCTTGTGCCATTCCCGTGGGCGGGCCGGTATCCGATACCTCTTTCAGCCGCTGCGATACCCTGGAGGCATCACCGGACCGGGAGGGTTCATGGACCTGGACCTGCGCAAGGTGCGCTATTTCGTCGCCGTCGCCGGCAGGCTGCACTTCGGCCGCGCCGCCGAGGAGCTGCACATCGCGCAGCCGGTGCTCAGCAGGCAGATCCGCGCGCTGGAAAAGGACCTCGGCACCCCGCTGCTGACCAGGGACAGCCACGGCGTGGCGCTGACCGACGCCGGCCGGCAGCTGCTGGCCGACGCCGGTCCGCTGCTGGCCTCCGCGGACGCGGTCCGCCGCCGGGTGACCGCGGCCGCCCGCGGCGGCCGGCGGCTGGCGGTCGGGTTCCGGACCGGCATCCCGGTCATCCCGGCGGCCCGCGCGTTCGAGGCCCGGCATCCGGACGTGGTCGTGGACGTGCAGCGGATCGAATGGGACGACCAGGCCCCGATGCTGCTCGACGGCCGCATCGACGTCGGCTATGTGCGGCTGCCCATCGACGAGACCGGCCTGCGCGTGGTCCCGCTGTACACCGAACCCCTCATGGTGGTGCTGCCCGCGGGCCACCGGCTGGCCGGCAAGCAGGAGGTCACCGAGGCCGACCTGGCCGGTGAGCCGCTGGTCTGGCACGCCGGCCCGAGCACGCACCCCACCAGGCGCCCGCACCCCGACTCCGGACTCCGGGTCCGCGGCGTGGAGGAGAAACTCGAACACGTCGCGGCCGGCCGCGGCATCTCATTCGTCGGACGCTCCGAAACACTGTTCTACTCACGCCCGGACATCAGCTACGTACCCATCCCGGAACTCGCGCCCGACCAGATATGCCTCGCGATGGCGGCATCACGCACCTCACCGCTCGCCGACGACTTCTTCACCGCGGCCCTGGCGACGGCCGAGACCACCGCAGAATGCGGGAACTA
>NZ_JBEYTW010000205.1:0-1650 GCF_040643275.1 Spirillospora sp. NPDC047418 | reverse complement strand
CCTGGGTTGCACAGTTTTAGTGTGTCAGCGCGTTGAGGATGGCTCGGGCGTCTGGGGTGATCTCGGGCTTTGCGGTGATCTGCTGGCCGGCCAGGGTGATCGTGACGTCCTGGAGCGGCCGTAGGGTCCGGATGATCTTCCGGATGGAGTGTCCGGTGGTGTTCTGGAGGTGGCGGGCGAGGGCGAGGGCGGTGAACACGATGGTCAGGTGCGCTTCGATCGCGTCGCGGGTGTGGTGGAACATGGGTCTGGCCTGCAGGTCTGTCTTGGACATGCGGAAGGACTGCTCGACGTGCCACAGGTCGTGGTAGGAGGTGATCACCTCGCCCGGGGGCATGATGTCGGCGGGGATGTTGGTGACGTAGCCCTTGAGCCCGACGAGGCGGCGGGCCCGTTCCAGCGCCTTGCGGTCCAGGGTGCGGCCGGTGGCGGTGGTCTTGACGAACCGGGTGGATTTCACCGGCTTGTCGCCTGCGATGACCGCGAGGGCGCGGTTCTCCTGCGCGGTCAGGGTGTGCCCGTCGCGCACGGCGCGTTTTCTGGAGTAGGCCCACACGGCCCGCCAGTGCCGGGGATGGCGGGCCGGGTCCCAGACCGGCTCGGCCCGTGTCATCCGCGCCTGCGGGGGCTTTCTCGAGGTGGTGGCGTGCGGGGTGATGGTGTCGATGATCTGCCCGTCGGTGAACGCGTCACCGTTCCAGTGGAAGTGGGTGGCCAGGTCGCCGGGGGCCTTCACGGTGCGGGACCCGACGATGAACCGCAGGTCGGCGTCGTTGAGAGCGGTCAGGTTGGTCGTCGACAGCATTCCGGCGTCGGCGACGACGACCATGTCGGCCAGGCCGTGCCGGTCCTGGAACTGCTTGACGATGGGGATGATGGTGCGGGTCTCGGCGTGGTTGCCCTCGAAGCAGCCGATCTCCAGCGGGAACCCTTGCCGGTCGACCAGCAGGCCGACCATGATCTGCGGATCGACCCGCCGTTCTTTGGAGTAGCCGACCCGCCGCAGGGCGTCCTCGTGCTCGGCCTCGAAATACAGCGTCGTGACGTCGTAGAGCACCAGCGACACATCACCGGTGGTGCGGGCGTGGGTGAAGCATTTCTCGGCGATCCAGTCCCGGTAGTCGCGCGCGATGCAGCGGCGCAGCGCGGCGTGGAAGGTGTTGCGGTGCATCGGCTCGATCCCGACATCGCCCAGCACCCGGGCGGAGTCGAGCATCGAGGTCGGTTCGATCAACCGCGCCGCGACGAGCTGGAAGAACGCTTGATCGCCGAGGTCGTCCAGCCCGAGCGCGGCCCACGCCGCTGTGAGCACGTCGATCAGCAGGCGTGAGGAGGACGACCGGACCACCGCGTCGCCCGGGTCGGCGTCCAGACCCAGGTCCAGGACGCCCTGCCCGGCATGGATCTTCGCTCTGCCGGCCTCCATCAACGCGGCCAGCTCGGCCTCGGTGTGCGCGGACCCGAGATGTTCGATCACCCGGTCCCGGCGATCACGGCGTTCAGCGATCTGTACCGCTGTCGCCCCCGACGCGGTCTTCACCTTCCGCAGGAACACCGGATTAGTGTGTCACCCGCCAGCAACCGCAACCTCATGACCAGCACGAACACGTAGCAAACCGCGGCATCGTAGACCGACCTGTGCAAGTCAGG
>NZ_JBEYTW010000204.1:0-1653 GCF_040643275.1 Spirillospora sp. NPDC047418 | reverse complement strand
CCTCGGGCTTTCACTGGACGGCGGGTCGGGAGTGACCGTTTGGACAAGAAAAGTGCCCTCGAGCTGGGAGGATAGGGCTTGTCGAAGGTCCTGTCCGCGCCAGTTCAGAAGGCACTTTTCACGTGAAGACTACAGGTCGCTCTGCCAAGCTCGCGGTGTCTTGTGACGGGGCCGGGATCGTTGGTCAGGCCGGCGGCGTGCTGCTGACCCAGACGCTCCGCGCGACCGGGCTCGACCGGGCGCTTTCTGCTGGGTTGGAGCGGTGGCGCAAGCCGCGGGTGGTCCATGATCCGGGCAAGGTCGTCGCGGACCTGGCGGTGACGCTGGCACTGGGCGGGGACTGCCTGTCCGACATCGCGATCCTGCGGGCCGAGCCGGAGCTGTTCGGGCCGGTGCCGTCCGATCCGACGGTGTCGCGGCTGGTCACCACCCTGGCCCAGGCCGGCCCGCAGGCGTTGCGGGCGATCCGCAAGGCCCGTTCGTCCGCCCGTGCGCGGGCCTGGGAACTGGCCGGCGAGCACGCCCCCGGGACGGACGGGGACCTGATTCCGGTGGACCTGGACGCCACGATCGTGCTCGCGCACTCGGAGAAGGAACACGCCGCCCCGACGTGGAAGCGCACCTTCGGGTTCCACCCGATGACCGCGTTCATCGACCACGGCCCCGGCGGGACCGGTGAGGCCGCCGCCCTGGTGCTGCGGCCGGGCAACGCCGGCTCCAACACCGCCGCCGACCACATCACCGCAGGCCGCCTGGCCCTCAACCAAATCCCGTCGCGCCTGCACAAACAAGTCATCATCCGGACCGACTCAGGTGGCGGCACCCACGAGTTCCTGGACTGGGTCACCGCCCGCCGCGTCAAGTACTCGATCGGGTTCAACCTCACCGACGACATCTGCGCCGCCATCCTCGCCCTGCCCGAACACGTGTGGCAGTGCGCCTACGACGCCGACCGCAGGCCCCGCCGGGGCGCGTGGGTCGCCGAGCTGACCGGCATGCTCGACCTGACCGGCTGGCCCAAGGGGATGCGGGTCATCGTCCGCCGCGAACGCCCCCACCCCGGCGCGCAGCTGCGGTTCACCGACATCGACGGGCACCGCTTCACCTGCTTTGTCACCGGCACCCGGCACGGGCAACTCGCCGACCTGGAACTGCGCCACCGCCGCCGCGCCCGCTGCGAGGACCGCATCCGCTGCGCCAAAGACACCGGCCTGCGCAACCTGCCCCTGCACAGCGCCGCCGCCAACCAGATCTGGCTCGAACTCGTCGCGCTCGCCGCCGACCTGACCGCCTGGGCCCAGATGCTCGCCTTCACCGATCATCCGGCACGGCTCTGGGAACCCAAACGCCTGCGCCTGCGGGTCTTCTCGACCGCCGCACGCCTGGCACGGGGCGGCAGACGGCTCCGGCTCCGGCTGGCCCGCCACTGGCCCTGGAGCGGTCTGATCGCCTCGGCGATCACCCGGCTGCAGATGCTCCCGGCACCCTGACCAGCACCAACCGTCCCAACAACACCAGGAAGGAGAACCCCGGGGCCCGTGGAACCCCGCCCACCCGACGCGACAGTCGGGCCCAACGGCTGACCCGCCGCCGAAAGCCAAGAGCCGGTTGGGTCGCTCCGCGACCCAACCGACCTACGAAAAATCGAGGCTA
>NZ_JBEYTW010000203.1:0-1670 GCF_040643275.1 Spirillospora sp. NPDC047418 | reverse complement strand
GCTAACCTCGATCTTTCACAGCACCGACTGGGTTGTGTAGCGGCCTGACTCGGTGTGCGTTTTGTGTGGGTGGTCAGGCTGGTGGCCCGGATGTCGCTCCGGGTGGGCGGGGTTCCACGGGCCCTGGTGGTCTCCTTTCTGGGGTTGTCGGGGTGGGTTGGTGCTGGTCAGCCGGGGTTGGGTAGTGCTGCCAGGCGTGCCAGGGCGTCGGTGATGATGCTGGTCCAGGGCCAATGTTCGGGCAGGCGCAGGATGTGCCTGCGTCCGGTGGTGACCAGCCGTCCGGCGGCGTGCAGCAGCCGCAGGCGCAGGCGGCGGGGTTCCCAGGTCCGGGCGGGGCCGGTGAGGGCGAGCATCGGCATCCAGGCCAGCAGGTCCAAGGCGAGCTGGACGATCTCCAGCCAGATCTGGTTCTGCGCGGTGTGGTGCAGGGGCAGGTTGCGCAGGCCGGTGGCGCGGGCGGCGCGGATGCGGTCCTCGGCGCGGGCGCGGCGGCGGTGCCGCAGCTCCAGTTCGGCGATCGGCATGGTCGTGGTGTTGGTGGCAAAGCAGGTCAGGCGCATGCCGTCGGCGTCGGTGAACCGCAGCTGGGCGCCCGGGTGCGGGCGTTCCTTGCGCACGATCAGCCGCATCCCGTCCGGCCAGCCGTCCAGGAGCCGGCCGCTGAGTTCGGCGACCCAGGCACCGTCCCGGATCTGCCCGCCGGGTTCGATCGCCGGAGTCCAGGCCGAGGCGGGGATCTGCAGCACGGCGGCGTGAATCTGCTCGGTGATGGTCATTCCGACCGAGTACGACAGCCACCGGCCGCGCGCGGCGACCCAGTCGACGAATTCGTGGGTGCCGCCGGCGGTGTCGGTGCGGATCAGGGTCTTGCGGCCGCGCCGGTAGCGGCGCGGCAGTTGGGCCAGCGCCAGTTTCGCGGCGGTGATGTGGTCGGCGGCGGTGTTGCTGCCGGCGTTGCCGGGGCGCAGCAGACCCGCGACCGGCTCACCGGATCCGCCGTCGCCGTGGTCGACGAACCCCATCAAAGGGTGATGGCCGAAGGTGCGCTTCCAGGTCGGGGCCGCGTCCTGCTTGTCCGAATGCGCGATCACCAGCACCCCGTCCAAGTCCACGGTCACCTGCCCGCCGGCGTCGGGGGCGTCGTCGCCGGCCAGCGTCCACACCCGCTCGCGCACATCGGCGCGGGCCCGGCGCACCGCCTTGAGCACCCGCTGGCCGGCACCGGCGAGGGTGTCGATCAGGCGGGACACGGTCGGGTCGGAGGCCACCGGCCCGAACACGCCCGGCTCGGCCCGCAGCATCGCCACATCGGCCAGGCAGTCCCCGCCCAGCGCCACCGCCAGCGCCACATCCAGCAGAACCTTGCCCGGATCATGCACCGCCCGCGGCCGACGCCAGGGCGCCAAAGCCTGCGACAACGCCCCGTCCAGCCCACTCTTGCGGACCGTCTCCACCAGCAGCACGGCCCCGGCCTGGGAGACCACCCCGCGACCGTCGCCATCGACACCCACACGCGGATAAGACCCGATACGCTTGCTCACCTGAAAAGTGCCTTCTGGACTGGTACGGACAGGACCCTCAACAAGCCCTATCCTCCCAGCACAGAGGCACTTTTCTTATCTAAACGGTCACTCTCGACCCACCGCCCGGTGAAAGCCCGAGGCTAA
>NZ_JBEYTW010000202.1:0-1720 GCF_040643275.1 Spirillospora sp. NPDC047418 | reverse complement strand
GTTCGGGATGGGTAGGGGAGCGTCCTGCAGCCGGTGAAGCCGCCGAGTGATCGAGTGGTGGAGGCTGTGGGAGTGAGAATGCAGGCATGAGTAGCGAATCACACGTGAGAAACGTGTGCGCCGGATGACCAAGGGTTCCTGGGGCAGGCTAATCCGCCCAGGGTAAGTCGGGACCTAAGGCGAGGCCGACAGGCGTAGTCGATGGACAACGGGTTGATATTCCCGTACCCGCTGGTATGCGCCAACGCTGAACCTTCTGATGCTAACCACCCGAACTGTGTTCCGGGCCTTCGGGTCTGGTCTGCGGGGAGCGTGGGACCCGAGGGGGTAGTAGGTGAGTGATGGGGTGACGCAGGAGGGTAGCTCAGCCCGGGCGACGGTTGTCCCGGGGTAAGGCTGTAGGGAGAGAGACAGGTAAATCCGTCTCTTGTGAATCCTGAGAGCTGATGCCGAGCCGTTTTAGGTGAAGTGAGTGATCCCATGCTGTCGAGAAAAGCCTCTAGCGAGTGTACTGGCGGCCCGTACCCCAAACCGACTCAGGTGGTCAGGTAGAGAATACCAAGGCGATCGGGTGAACTGTGGTTAAGGAACTCGGCAAATTGCCCCCGTAACTTTGGGAGAAGGGGGGCCTTGCCCGGTGATGGCACGTGCTGTCTGAGCTGGGTGGGGTCGCAGAGGCCAGGGGGAAGCGACTGTTTACTAAAAACACAGGTCCGTGCGAAGTCGTAAGACGCTGTATACGGACTGACGCCTGCCCGGTGCCGGAACGTTAAGAGGACCGGTTAGATCTCTTCGGGGGTCGAGGCTGAGAATCTAAGCGCCGGTAAACGGCGGTGGTAACTATAACCATCCTAAGGTAGCGAAATTCCTTGTCGGGTAAGTTCCGACCTGCACGAATGGCGTAACGACTTCCCCGCTGTCTCAACCACAGGCCCGGCGAAATTGCAGTACGAGTAAAGATGCTCGTTTCGCGCAGCAGGACGGAAAGACCCCGGGACCTTCACTACAGCTTGGCATTGGCGCTTGGAGCGTCTTGTGTAGGATAGGTGGGAGACTGTGAAGCCGGCACGCCAGTGTCGGTGGAGTCGCTGGTGAAATACCACTCTGGTCGTTTTGAGCGTCTAACCCGCACCCGTGTATCCGGGTGGGGGACAGTGCCTGGTGGGTAGTTTAACTGGGGCGGTTGCCTCCTAAAGTGTAACGGAGGCGCCCAAAGGTTCCCTCAGCCTGGTTGGCAATCAGGTGGCGAGTGCAAGGGCACAAGGGAGCTTGACTGTGAGACGGACGTGTCGAGCAGGTGCGAAAGCAGGGCCTAGTGATCCGGCACCTACGTGTGGAAGTGGTGTCGCTCAACGGCTAAAAGGTACCCCGGGGATAACAGGCTGATCTTCCCCAAGAGTCCATATCGACGGGATGGTTTGGCACCTCGATGTCGGCTCGTCGCATCCTGGGGCTGGAGTAGGTCCCAAGGGTTGGGCTGTTCGCCCATTAAAGCGGCACGCGAGCTGGGTTTAGAACGTCGCGAGACAGTTCGGTCCCTATCCGCTGCGCGCGTAGGAGAATTGTGAGGGTCTGTCCCTAGTACGAGAGGACCGGGACGGACGGACCTCTGGTGTGCCAGTTGTCCCGCCAGGGGCACGGCTGGTTGGCTACGTTCGGTCGGGATAACCGCTGAAAGCATCTAAGCGGGAAGCCTTCCTCGAGATGAGTTCTCCCACCC
>NZ_JBEYTW010000201.1:0-1830 GCF_040643275.1 Spirillospora sp. NPDC047418 | reverse complement strand
CCGCAAGGATCTTCGGCGCGATATCGGCGAACACGCCCGCCGGCAACCCAACGGCATGGATCCAGTCCAGCTTGCGCCGCTCGGCCTTGCAGGTGGGGGTATCTCCTAAGGCGTGGAAATGATCTTGGTGGGTAGATGATCGACAGGGAAGATCATCCATCGAATTCGGGGGGATTCGAAGCCATGAGCGTGATCGAGGGGAATGAGAGTGTCGCCCAGGCCAGGGCCGGTGTCGGCGGAATGGTGCCGGTTGCGGGCGGGAACCGGGATGTGCCGGTCCGGGAGCTGCTGGGCGACGAGGTGCTGGACATGCTGCTGGAGCGGTCGAAGGACGAGGCGGGGCAGCTGCGGCTGACCGGTGAGGACTCGATGCTGGGGCAGTTGGTCAAGGCCGTGCTCGAGCGGGCGCTGGAGGCCGAGCTGACCGCGCACTTGGGCTACGGCAAGCACGACCAGGTCGGGAACAATTCGGGGAACTCCCGCAACGGGCGGGGTAAGGGCAAGACGGTGCAGACCGGGGTCGGCCCGGTCCGGTTGTCGGTGCCGCGCGATCGGGCCGGGACGTTCGAGCCGGTGCTGGTGCCCAAGCGGGCGGGCCGGGTCGCCGGCGGCCTGGACGACATGATCATCAGCCTCTATGCGCACGGCATGAGCGTGCGCGACATCCTGCACCACCTCAAGCAGGTGTACGGCACCGAACTCTCTCACGAGCAGGTTTCGCGGATCACCGACCAGGTGATGGACGAGGTCAAGGTCTGGCAGACCCGGCCGCTGGACCCCGTCTACGCCGTGGTGTTCCTGGACGCCCTGGTGGTCAAGGTGCGCGACAACCATGTCGTGACCAACAAGCCCGCCTACGTCGCGGTCGGGATCGACGCCGACGGGGAGAAGCACGTGCTGGGGATCTGGCTGGCGCGGACCCCGCCCGAGAGCGCGACCGCCGCCGAGGGGGCCCGGTTCTGGGGGCAGGTGATGACCGATCTGCGCAACCGCGGGGTCCGCGACATCCTGATCGCCTGCTGCGACGGGCTGAAGGGCTTCGAGGACGCCATCGGCGGGGCGTTCCCGGGCACCGTGGTGCAGACCTGCGTGGTTCACCTCATTCGTAACGCGCTGCGGCCGGTCGCCCGCCGCGACGCCGGGGCGGTGGCCAAGGAGTTGAAGAAGGTCTACACCGCCGTGGACGCCGACGCCGCGCTGGAGGCCCTGGCCGAGTTCGCCGGCACCGACCTGGGCCGCAAGTATCCGCAGGCGGTGCGGGTGTTCGAGGACGCATGGGACCGGTTCACGCCCTTCTTCGCCTTCACCCGGCCGGTCCGCCGGCTGCTCTACACCACCAACGGGATCGAGTCGCTGAACTACCAGCTCCGCAAGGTCACCAAAGCACGCGGGCACTTCCCCACCGACGACGCGGTGGTCAAGCTGCTGTGGCTGGCCATCATCAACATCGAGGACAAACGCGCCCGCGAACGCGCCGCAAAACGCGAGCAAGGCGACAAGCACGCCTTCCAGCCCACCCGCCTCGTCGAAGGACAACGCGCCGCCGGATGGCGCGAAGCACTCAACGAACTCGCCGAGGCCTATCCAGGACGCATCAGGTAAAGCGAACATCGCCTTCTACCTGCAAGGACTTTCCACACCTGACGTTACAAGCTCTTGCAGGTGTTCAAGCTGACGTTGCCCGAGCAGAGCTGATCAGTATCAAGTCAGGGTGTTCTGCTGCCTGGTCATTTGGCGGAGAGCAGACCGGAGCCCTGCGATATCGTCCAGAGCAGCCTCCAATCTCGTGGTCAGTCTGGTGTTCTCGGCCATCGCGGTAGCTATCTGGTT
>NZ_JBEYTW010000200.1:0-1919 GCF_040643275.1 Spirillospora sp. NPDC047418 | reverse complement strand
AGCTTGTCTTTTAACCTCTGACCTGCGACTTCTTGTCACGCCGCGGGTTGCTTTCGATCTTGCTTGCGGGGGACGGGGTGGCGTTTGGCTGGGCCGGTGCGTGATCCTTTGGGGCGTCCCGGGCCGGCCCGGGTTGGTTTGGGAACATGGGCCGGGGTGCCAAGCAGGGGCCGGATGTTCCTGAATCCGCGGCGGACCCGCCCCGGGCTGAGCGGCCGGTCGGGGGGTGGGGGTTTCTCCCAGGGGCGGCGCAGGTCTTTGGCCAGGTCACGGGCGAGGGCGAGTTGGGTGAACGCGGCCATGATCAGGCGGACCCATCGGTCGGTCTGCTCGGGAGTGCGCAGTCGAGCGGCGATCAGCCCAAGGGTGCCCTTGCCGAAGGCGAAGGTGTGTTCTTCGTCGAAGCGGGCCAGGTAGGCCCGCCAGATCTCATCCAGCGCCAGAGTGGTGGGGCCGGCGTGCCAGAGCCATAGCGTCTTGTGCGGGGCGCGGCCGTCGGGCAGGCGCTCGACCTGGACGCGGACCAGGGTGCCCTTGATGATGGGCAGGTCGCCGCCCAGGTCGGCGAAGTAGGTGCGGTCGCCGTGGATGCGGGGGTGGACGTGCCGCCAGGCCGAGACGTGCACAGTGCCGTAGCGGGTGGTGTCGGGCAGGATCAGCTCTTCGTCGGGCTCGGGTGGTGGCGGGTCGTCGACGCACTTGATCGGCTGCCCGAACTTCTTGGGTGCTCCGACCTTGCCGGGCCAGGTGATCGGGTCGCGGTAGTAGACGTTCTTGGCCGGGAGCCGCACTACCAGGTGCACGTTCACCCCGGCCAGCGCGGCCGTCAGCGCGGTGGCCGGATACCCGGCGTCCAGCACCGCCACCGGGACGGGCATCTCGCCGCCCGCCTGGCCGGTGGCCTCCAGGCGGCCGATCAGCGCGCGGATCTGCTCGGCGGTCACGGCGGTGCGGGTGGCGTGGGTGGTGCGCGCGACGTCCACCGGCGCCGTCCACGCCGAGCGCAGCTCACCCAGCGCGGCGACGAACTGGTACTCCCAGCCCGGGATGGTCTTGCGGGTGCCGTCGCAGCGGCACGCGTCGTGGTGCACGTGCCAGCGTCCTGGCGAGCACTCGGCGTCGGGCCGCGGATACGGCGTCGCGTCGACTGCGAACCGCAGCCGGCCACCGCGCGGCAGGCGCGCCTCGCGCACGGCCCGCGCCTGATCCGGCGGCAGCGCCCCCAACGCTTCGGCCGGCATCTCCTCCCGCGCGTCCAACCCGGTCTGACCAGCTCGCAGCGGCCTGTGGGGCGGAGCCGACATCGGCAGGAATCCGGCCAGCAGGTCGGCCAGAGCGGCCTCGTCGATCCTTCCGGCGGCCAGGGCGTCATACAAGGCGCCGTGACCACGGCGGAACTCCGGCTCCAATGACAACTCCACCAGCGAGGTCACCGGACGGTCGGCGCAAAGCACCGCGTCGGCCAACTCGAACAACGCGTCCGCCCGGCCGGTCAGACTCCCGTACAGACGCTTGCGGAACTCCGTCAGCCTCCCCAGCGCCACTGCCTGGATGATCGAGGCCTGCAGTCGATCGTCGGTCCGGGGATCCCACGGCGCACCGGAACCCCCAGCCGTGATCTCGTGCGGCCGATCACGCAATCGTGCCAGTGTGTACAGCAACGGGCCACCGTTCTCCTCGCGGATCGCTTCGACACGACCACGGTGAGGCGGTGGCCCACCTGTTGTCCCGCACCCCTCCGCCCCCGGCAGATACCGGGAGCCGACCGCCATTGCCATGGCCTGCGGAAACCACGGAACGCAACGGCGATACGCGGTCATACCAGCCAGACCCTCCGAAGATGCCCGGCACGCTAGCTCGCCTGCCCAGAACGGCTCTGAACAGCCTTAACGTCCGAATCCAAGGTTAAAAGACAAGCT
>NZ_JBEYTW010000199.1:0-1927 GCF_040643275.1 Spirillospora sp. NPDC047418 | reverse complement strand
ATCGAGTAGGAGGGCCGGGTCGCCCGGCCCTCCTCTCACACCACCGGACATGCGGGCCCGCATCCGGCGGTTCGTCAAGCCGTTGATCTGAGCCTGCGCCAGGTGGCTTGCAGCCCCAGCAGGCCAAGGTCGCCCCAGTAGGCGGCGGGCAATGACCGTTGGAGGACGGCCGACCCGGCGATGCGCCAGTACCCCTTGCTGCTGGCGCCCCATTCGGCCGCTTTGCGGTCGGGGATGCCGAGCTTGCGCAGGTTACGGCGTTTGGCCGAGTAGCGTTTCCATTCCTTCCAGCGGATCTGCCGCATCCGGCGATACAGCCACTTGTCCAGCTCACGGAGCCGGTGAGACAGCTCAGCGAGCTTGAAGTAGGCCATCCACCCGCGGATGAACGCGTTGAGCTTGTCGATCCTGCAGGGCATCGACACGCTCCATCTCCGGCTGGTCAGCTCCCGGATACGGCCCTTGAGGCGTTCGATCGCCTTCGGGTCGACCCGGATGCCCACCCCGGAGCGGGTGAAGTAGAACCCAAAGCCCAGCAGCGTCGCTTCCCGCGCGTGCCGGACCGAGGACTTCTCCCGGTTCACCTTGAGTTTCAACCGCCCCTCGACCGCGGCCGTGACCGAATCGAGGACCCGATGAGCGGCTCGCCTGCTGCGCACGAAGACACGGATGTCATCGGCGTAACGCACGAACCGGTGACCGCGCGCCCATAGCTCCCGGTCCAGGTCGTCCAGCATGATGTTCGACAAGACCGGCGACAGCGGCGACCCCTGCGGGGTCCCCTCTTCACTGGCCTGAATGATTCCGTCGACCATCACCCCGGCTTCCAGATACGCCCGGATGAGCTTGAGGACCTTGCGGTCAGTGACCTTGCGCGCCACCCGCGCCATGAGCACATCGAAGTTGACCCGATCGAAGAACCGTTCAAGATCGACGTCCACGACCCAGCGGTGCCCGTCGGCGATGGCCCGCCGCGCGACCTTGACCGCCTGATGAGCGGACCGGCCCGGACGGAACCCGAACGACGAACCCGAAAACCCCGGATCGAAGATCGGCGTCAGCACCTGCGCGATGGCCTGCTGGACCAGCCGGTCCAGCACAGTGGGCACCCCCAGCATGCGTTCACCACGCCCCCCGGGCTTGGGGATCACCACCCGGCGGACCGGCGACGGCCGGTACGAACCCGCGTCCAAAGCCTCCCGGACACCCACCCAATGCTCCCGCAGCCACGGACGAAGCTCGTCCGTGGTCATGCCGTCCACACCAGACGCGCCCTTGTTGGCCTCCACACGCCTCAACGCCCCGGACAGGTTGGCCGGTGACAGCATCCGCTCCCACAACGACTCCTCCAGCCCCGGGATCACGGCGTCCTCAAGGCGCGCCGACCTGCCGCTACGCTCCGCACTGGTACTCACCGGGATTCACCGGCCCCTCCCAGCGGCGGGCCCGCCTCACGCGGGATGGCTGCGATCAAAGCGACCGGCACGAGCAACCCGATTCTTCCGCTCTACTCGACGTTCGGCCCTTCCCGGCTGATTGTCCGTTCCCCTCACCGGTACTACGACCTCTGCTGACTTCTGCCAGGTCAGACCCCCGACCTCACGGCCCAGACCCGTCGGCGCGGCGACAACGACAGCACAACCGACACCCCGGCAGATCTCCCCAGGTAAGAACGATCACCTTCCCCCTGCGCCCGCCGCGTCTACGCAACGACCCTATCGGCGGTGACGGGCTTCACCTTCCATGGCAGGCTCACCCAGATCGCCGCGCCTCATACGCGGTTCGTGTCCCTCGGTGCAGGGATTCGCCTCGGGCTTCCTCCAGACCCCGCCTCACAACGACGCCCTTGCCTCCGGCTCGGAGTTAGCACCACCTCTTCCTCCAGGGGACTTTCACCCCCAAGCAATCGCCCATGCTGGGCGCACCA
>NZ_JBEYTW010000197.1:0-2494 GCF_040643275.1 Spirillospora sp. NPDC047418 | reverse complement strand
ACGGGGTCGTAGGTCCAGTTGGAGGATTCGGTGTCGACGAAGATGATGCGGGCTTCGGGGTAGCCGGTGTCGTCGTCGGCCCACATGTAGAAGTCTCCGAAGGGCCCGTCGGGGTCGGTGCGGGACGCCTGGAACCAGGGGTGCTGGTCGGAGGTGTGGTTCATCACCAGATCCGCGATCACCCGGATACCGCGCGCGTGCGCCTGCTCGATGAGCTCGACGAAGTCACCGAGTTCCCCGAAGTCCGGCAGGATGCTGGTGTAGTTCGCGATGTCGTAGCCGCCGTCTTTCAGGGGTGACTGGTAGATCGGCAGCAGCCACAGGCAGTCGATGCCGAGCCATTGCAGGTGGTCGAGCCTGGAGATGAGGCCGCGCAGGTCGCCGTAGCCGTCGTTGTTGGAGTCGGCGAACCCGCGCACCGACACCTCGTAGAACACCGCCGTCTTGAACCAGTGCGGCATGCGCGGCGTGTCGTCGTCGAACGGGTCGGGGACGGCCCCGGCGGCCGGCGCCCCGTCCGGGGACCCGCTCGTGTCGCGGACGGTGGCTCCGATGTCCGCCTCCGGCATGGTGACCTCGTCGGACATGGCGCTGCGGGCGGTGTTCTTCGGCTGGCCGTGCATAGGTCACCCCGGGTGTGTTGGAGACATCTAGATCAGCAATGCCCGTAGGCGCGGCGAGTGACGTTCGCGACAGGCAACCATCCGTAAAAGATTCAGTACTCACCGTGACCGGGCGTGCCGCGGCGCCGTCCCGCGTCCGGACGGGTCAGCCCGCGGGCGCGGCGGGGGCACGCGGCGGGAAAGTGGCGCAAAAACCCGGCTGTGCGCGGCTCGGACGCTGGCGCGGCGGCTCCGGAAGACTTGCTTCGCGACGGTTGTGTCATGTCCGTGTTTTTAGGTTCGTCGCTTTTTCTGTCGCAGGCCCCGGGTAGGTCGCTTCCAAGCTCAGAACCCGCCTCACCAGCGGGTTCTGATCAGTTCGGACGGAAAGCGTCCGTCCAGAGCGATCGGAGGGACAGTGGAGCGCTGGGAGAAGTCGCCATCGGTCGTACCGACGCGCGATGAGCTCGTAGCGCGGCTGCGCGTTCGCTTTGCCGACATCCCGGCTGAGAACGTGCGCCGCTGCGTCGACGACCTGTGGTGCTGCTGCACCCATCTCGGGGTGCGGCCCGAGGAACGGACCATCGAGCGCCTCGCGGCGTCCCGGCTGACGGGCGTCGTGCGCGGCGGCCGGCCGCCCTATCCGGACGGCCGGACGGTGGCCGGACCGCCCGGCTCCACCCTGACCGCCCCGCCCCGGCCCGCGCGCGCGGCCGCCAGAACCCCGATCGGGATGTGACGTATGAAGGACACGACCGTGCCGGGCCTCAGCATCGAGACCCGGCGAGGGTTCATCGTGCTGAGCCTGCCCGCGCAGATCAGCTGGCAGAACTACGCGGGCATCCGCGAGGGCGTGAGCAAGGCCCTTTCGCTGGCCGCGGGGACCCCGGCGGGCGGCGCGTCCCGGGCGCGGCGGCGCACCTGCGTCGTCGTCGACTTCGGTGACGCGGTGCTGCTGGACGCGGCCGGGCTCGTCCTGCTGGCCCGCGCCGAGACGCGGGCGCAGCTGCTCGGCTGCCCGCTGCGCGCCGTGGTGCCCGCCCTGTCCGCGCACGTGCGCCGGGCGCTGCACCTGACCGGGCTGGCGCAGCTCGTCCCGGTGTTCCCCGACGTCGCGTCCGCGACGGGCACGCCCGTCCCGGCCGGGACGGCGGGCGACGTCGACACCACGCACGTGCTGGACGCGATCCGCGCCCTGCACCCGGGGGACGCCGGGCTCACCCCGACGCCGCCCGCGCCGTCCGAGCTGATGATCACCACGACGGGGGCCGGCGACGGGGACCACACGGTCGTGCACCTGTCCGGGGTGCTGGACGAGGTGACGGTGCCGCGGCTCGGGGAGACGCTGACGACGCTGGTCGAGGGGAACCTGCGGCACCTGATGGTGCGGATGCACGAGCGCCTCGGGATCCGCTGCGACCCGCTGCCGATCCTGCTCGGCATCCGCTGGCGGGTCGCCGCCGAGGGCGGCTGCCTGGCGCTGCCCGCGCTGCCGGCCCGGCTCCGCGAGATCATCGACCGGGAGGGGCTCGGCTCGGTGTTCACCGGCTGCCGGTCCATCGAGGACCGCCTGCTCAGCGGCGCCGAACCGGCCTGACGGCCCGGCCGCCCGGTCAGCTCCCGCTCGGGCGCCGCCGGTTCCGGGCGGTCCGCGGCGCGGCCCGGCGCGACCTCGCGGTCGTCCCGTCCGCCCCGGCCATGCTCCCGTCCGACCGGCGGCTCCCACCGGCCCGCACACGTCCGTCGTTCCGCTGGAACGTGAGGATGTGTGCGGGCTTCGTGTGCGGGTCGAGCCGCACGTAGTTGGCCTGGGTCCAGGTGTAGGTGGCGCCGTCGAGTTCGTCGGTGACGGTGTGGGGGTGGTGGGGGTCGTCGGGTAGGCCGAGGGCGGG
>NZ_JBEYTW010000196.1:0-2525 GCF_040643275.1 Spirillospora sp. NPDC047418 | reverse complement strand
TGTTATGAGGGCCCTCATAACAACAACACGCCGCAGATCAACGGGGGGTGGCCTGGTTTGTGGACGGCGCGCTTGCGGTCTCGGCATCGGGGGTGGGCGGGGATTTGCGGGCGCCTCGGGGGCGGAACCAGTGGCGGTGCGTTCGGATGAAGGTGACCGCGAACAGCGCCTGGATGGCACCCTCTATGAGGATCAGCAGCGCCGAGTCCAGGGCCCGGAGTATCGATCCGCCGGTGAAGCCGTCGGCGACGCCCTCGATCGCGCGCAGGAACGCGACGACCGCGATCGGCGCGGCGAACAGGGCGAACGAGGTCAGCGTGATGCCGGCGCCGAACACCAGGAAGACCGAGTAGACGCGGGTCGCGAGCCGCTCCCGCCGCGGCAGTTCGGCCGTCGGGTCCTGGACGGCGCCCGGACGCCGGCGCAGCGCGGCGGACGTCCTGGCGAGCAGGTACCTGGCGTAGGCCAGCCCGTCGTCGAAGAGGTTCCGGGTCCGCAGGAGTTCGCGCAGCACGAAGTAGAGGTCGGTGCGCATGTAGACCTGGAGCTGGAAGGGGATCGCCATCAGGACGGTGATGACCAGCGCCTGGAGTAGCGCGTCCGCCGATCCGGGCAGCCCGGCGTAGGCGACGAGCAGGACCAGCGCCGCCATCAGCAGGACGTCCCAGGCGAGCCCGGCGAGGTAGACCCGGTACCGGGAGCGGCGCGGCACCCCCCAGACCCCGGTGACGTCGGTCTGCACCACGAGGTTGTGCAGGCGGGTGCCGAAGCCGATGCGTCCGGGCGCGCCGAGCGAGCGCGCCGCCATCAGGTGCATCAGCTCGTGCACGCTGATCGACATCGACATCATCACCGTGTTGACCAGGACGGTGAGCCCGACGTAGTCGCTCCAGAAGAAGTCGGAGTAGTTCGGCAGCAACGCGGGCCGCAGGACGAGCGTGACCAGCCCCGCGCCGACCGCCGCCGCCCAGGCGAGTTTCGCCGGGAGGCCGAACAGCCAGGACGTGTTCCGCTCGGTCAGCCGGGCGAAGTGGCTGCGCGGGGCGTGCTCGGCCGGGTCCGGGAGCGGGTCCCCGTCGACGGACCGCACGAACCCTAGGCCGGTGAGGGCCTCCACGAGTTCGTCGAGGTCGACCTCGACGTCGTGCTCGGCGGCGATGCGCTCCTCGGCCGCGGCGACCGTCAGGCCGCCGCGCATCAGGGTGATCCCGTCCCCGTACACGGCGGGGAGCTCCACGAACTCGCCGATCTCCAGCCGTCCGACGACGACCGCGTCGGGGTCGTCGTCGTCCGGGCGGACCACGAGCGGGTGGAACTCGACCGTGGTCACGGCGTTCCGCAGGCCGGGCAGTCGTGGTCGTGCGGGATCTCGATGAAGTACGAGTGGTCCCACATCGCGTAGTTCCAGTGGAAGACCCGGCCGCGCGCCTGGGTGGGCAGTCCCCCGAGGTGGTAGAGCACCTCCAGCGCGCAGAGGTGCCCGCTGACGTTCGCGCTGGCCGCGATCACGGCGTTCGGGCGCTCCTCGGTGAGGGAACGGCCGTGGGCCTTGAACTCACGCTGGTCCTCATGGCGGCGCAGGCACGCCCAGCATCCCGTCTCGCGCGGCACCAGGCCGCCCACCACGGCCATCGGCCCGGTGTAGAAGCTGACGAACCAGGGGGTGCCGGTCCGCAGCGCCGCTTCGTTCGTCCAGAACATGATGTCGGGGTGCGGCTCGTCGGCGCAGAGGACGAACAGGTCGCAGTCCTCCATCATCGCGGCGATCCCGTCGGGCCCGTCCGCCTTGACGGTGTCGCCGGTCACCTTCACCAGGCCGTTCATGGCGCGGAGCCGCTCCACGGCGCGGTCGACCTTGGGCAGGCCGACGTCGTCCTCGGTGTAGAGGAGCTGCCGGGTGAGGTTGGACTCCTCGACCGTGTCGAAGTCGGCGACGTGCAGGGCACCGATCCCGCTGGCCACCAGCCCGGCGGCCACCGCCGAACCCGTGCCGCCGAGACCGAGCAGGCCGACCCGCGCGTCCTTGACCCTGGACTGGATCTCGTACGGCGAGCTGCGCGGCGCCGTGTCGATCCACGCGAAGAAGTTGCGGGCGGGCTCGTAGCGGGCGGCCTCGCGGTCGTCCAGGTTTCCGGGCAGCGGTGCGCCCGCGTCCTCGACGAAACCGCCCGCGATCAGCTCCCCGATCACCTCGCGGGCGCTGTCCTCCGCGACGGCGGGGTGGGTCTCGGCGAAGGCGGCGCACACCTCGTCGACCGTGCGGCTGCCGTCCATGAGGGTGATGAGCCGGGCGATCCCGCCGTCCTCGTCGTCCTGGATCTCCGCCGCGACGCCCTGCTGCATCAGGCCGATCAGGATGCGGTCGCCGGGCAGGGCGAGGGGCTGGTGGACGCGTTTGATTCGGGGCAGCCGCATGCGGGCCCTTCCGGTCGGGGGCAGGGAAAGGCCGGCCAGGCCGAGGGCCTGGCCGGCCGGACCCTCGGGGGGGGTAAGCCGCCTTAGCGGCGACCCGGCGGCTCGACCGT
>NZ_JBEYTW010000195.1:0-2661 GCF_040643275.1 Spirillospora sp. NPDC047418 | reverse complement strand
GGCCAGCATCGCCGACACCCGCTCGGCCGGGTAGGACGGGTCCAGCGGAACGTAGGCCGCGCCCGCCTTCCACACACCCAGCAACACCGCCACCAGATCCGGGCCACGATCGAGCTGCACACCCACCGCCGACTCCGGCCCCACACCCAAGCCCTGGAGATGACGCGCGAAACGATTCGCCCGCCCATCCAACTCCGCATAAGTGAGGCAACCTTCGTCCCAGACGACGGCGGCCGCGTGCGGCGTCCTCGACACCTGCTCCTCGAACAACCCGCACACCGACACCGGCGGCACCGCCGCCGACGTCCGGTTCCAACCCGACACCAGCAGTTCGCGTTCCCCTTCAGGCAGGTAGACGGCCTGGGCGTCGCCGTCCGGGTCAGCGGCCATCGACTCCAGGACCGCCCGGTACATGGCCACGAGCCGGTCGGCGTTCGCGCGGCTCAGGGCGTGGGTGTCCGTCGTGAGGACGAGGTATCCGGAGACGGCCGCGACCGCCAGCGCGAACTCCGTGGCACCTTCGCCCTGGCTGGACTCGACGTCCACGACCTCGGTGTCGACCTGATGGAAGTCCTGGTAGCTGAACCGGACGTCGACGAGCCGGTCACCGCCGGCCAGCCGCTGGATCTCGGGCATGGGGAACCGGCGGCGCGGCCAGACCTCGACCTCGCGGGCGAAGGTCCGCTCCACGAGTTCCCGCCAGGTGCGGGCACCGCGCTCGTACGCGAACGGCAGCGTGTTGAGGTACATCCCGTACACACGGTCGGCGCCGAGCGCCTCCGGGCGAGCGCTGCAGACCAGGCCGGTGAAGAACGACTCCTCGCCGGTCACCATGCTCAGCACCTTCAGGTGGGCCGACAGCAGCACGGTCTTCAGCGACGCCCGCGACCGGGCCGCCAGCGCGCGCAGGCCGGCCTCGAGGTCGCGCAGCGGCACACCGGCGCGGTACTTCTCGCGCGGCGCGGCCCTGTCGCCCGTCCACGCCTCGGGCAGAGCGAGCCGCCCGTGCCGGTCGAGGACGCCGCGCCAGTAGTCACGGTCGTCGCCGGACGCGAGGGAGCGGCGCTCCGCCGCGATGAAGTCGGCGTACCGCACCGCCGGAGGCTCGGCCGGTTCGGGCTCCTCGCCCGCGCGGATCCGCCGGTAGACGTCCAGGAGCTCCATCAGCATCGACCGGTGGCTCCAGCCCTCGGTGATCGCGTGGCACACGGTCACCGTCAGCCACCAGGACGCGTCGCCGTCCCGGTGGACGGCCATCCGCAGCAGCGGGGCCTCGCCCAGCTCGAACAGCCGCGCCCGTTCCCCCGCCACGAAGTCGCGGAGGTCGCCGTCCTCGTGCGCGGTCACACCGATCTCGGCGGAGGCGTGGACGAATTGCATCGGCACCGAGAAGCCGTCCAGGTCGAAGGAGGTCCGCAGCATCTCGTGGCGGTCCGCGATGAGCGCGGCGGCCCGCCGGAAGGCGTCCAGGTCGAACGGGGCGTCGTCGCGGATCCGGAACGAGGAGACGTTGTGGTAGGCGTGCAGCTCGTTGTCGGCGAGCATCTCGGCCAGCATTCCGAGCTGCACCTGCGACATCGGGTAGGCGTCGACGACGCCGTCCGGGAGCGCCGCCCGGTCCGCCCCGGAAAGCTGCTCGAACGGGGCGACCGCGCGCTCCACCTCCGGCTGCGCGGGGCGGCCGGTGAGGAACTCGCACAACGCCGCGACGGTGCGATGCTCGAAGACGTCCCGGACCGCGACGTCGAACCCGGCGGCGCGCAGCGCGCCCACCAGCGCGACCGCCCTGATGGAATGGCCGCCGATCTCGAAGAACGCGTCGTGGACTCCGACGCGCTCCAGGCCGAGCACCTGCGCCCAGACCTCGGCGACCTGCGCCTCGGTCACCGTCCGGGGCGCGGCGAAGCGGGCGGTGCCGCCCTCGCCCGGGTCGGGCAGCGCGGTGCGGTCGAGCTTGCCGTTGGCGTTGAGCGGGATTTCTTGCAGCCGGACGAAGACGGCCGGGACCATGTAGTCCGGGAGGTGCCGCGCGCAGTACCCGGCGAGGTCGGGGACGTCCTGGACGGCGGTGTAGTAGCCCACCAGCCGCTCATCGCCGGCGACGACGGCCGCGTCCTGGACGGCCTCATGCCCGGCCAGCACCGCGCGGACCTCACCCGGCTCGACCCGATACCCCCGGATCTTGACCTGGTCATCGACCCGCCCGACGAACCCCACATTCCCGTCCGGCGCCCGGCGCACCAGATCACCCGTGCGATACAGCCGCGCACCGGGCGGCCCGAACGGGTCGGGCACGAACCGGTCGGCGGTCAGATCCGGACGCCCCGCATACCCCCGCGCCACCCCCACACCACCCACGTACAGCTCACCGACCACACCCAGCGGGGCAGGGCGCATGGTCGCGTCCAGCACGTACATGGCCATGTTCGGCAGCGGCAACCCGATCGGCACGACGTCCCAGGCACCGGGGCCATCGATCGGGAACACACAGGTGCCCACGGTCGCCTCGGTCGGCCCGTACTCGTTGACCACCGGCCCGGTGAACCCCAGCCCACGAACCCGCTCGACCGTCCGCCAGTGCAGCGGCTCCCCCGCCACCAGCAGCATCCCGGCCAGCCCCGACGCATCGGCCAACCGCTCGGTCACCACATCCAGCTGACC
>NZ_JBEYTW010000194.1:0-3106 GCF_040643275.1 Spirillospora sp. NPDC047418 | reverse complement strand
GGCAGGCGTTGGAGACCGTCGAGCCGCTCGACCTGCTGGTCAAGCTGGTCCTTGGTCGTGGGCCTGGGCACCTGGCAGTGGCCGATCTTGCGAGCGAGGAACCGTTGGAGACCGGCGCAGTCGGTGAGCAGTACCCCGTCGGTGTCCCGAGTCTGCAAGTAGGGGACAACCACGTCGGCGTGGGTGGCACGCATGGTGGATAGGTCACCATAGTGCAGACCGGCGGCCGTGATACGCATCGTCTGGCTCCAGCCGGGGCGAGATTGGAGCTGCTCGGCGGAAACGTCCAGCCTGGAGATCCACGCCTGCGCGTTGACCACCACGAAGGCCAGTACGGTGGCCGCGGCCAGATAACGGGACACGTGCCCGGGATCGGCCTGTAGCCGACGTCCGGCGAGCAACGAGGGCACGCCTCGCACCCGGCCGATAAGGGCACCGCAGCCCCGCACGAGGTGCCCGACGGTCAGCGGAACCCCGGCCAGGGCGATGACCACGCCGCCGAAGAAGACGTTCGCTCCGTTCTGCCCCCCGATCACGATGGCCACAGCACACAGGCCGATGCCGAGGGCCAAGGGCGCCAACCGCCACCGTGAAAGCTCATAGTGCGTGAGAGTGGGCCGGGACCGAAGCCCCAGCGCCGCAAGCCGCGGTCCACCCAGAAATGACGTGCACACCACGGTGGCGAGCACCAGGGCGGCGACGATCGCGTAGGACCCGGCCGATATCGCTGTGTCATCGGGGAACAGGCCGAAGCCGTTGCTTGGAATCTCATGTACGTGTGGCCGCGCTGTCCAGAACACCGCGGTGCCGCCGATGGCACCGGTGATGGCGATCAACACCGTCTCCAGGGCCGCAAGCCCGTGCGTGAAGCCGGGCCCGGCGCCCAGCATTTGCAGCAGCACCACGCGCCGGTCCCGCGCCGGCGCAGCACTGCGGGCGGCAACGACCAGCAGGACCAACACGGGAAGGCCGACGAATCCGACCAGGGCCAGGCGTAGCGGCGCCGGGTTCACCGACGTACCGATGAACACGCCGGCAGCAGCGCCGGTACTGCCGAAGGTCATCACCCTCATAGCGCGGTCGGAGCCGGCCAGCCCTTGTACCGAGGACGGGCGTACATAGGCCAGCAGCTCATCGGGGTTGCGCAGTCCCGCGTCGCCGATCGGCCGGGCAGCCCGGTTCGGGTAACGAGCCATGATCGCGGGGTCGGTGTCGGCGAGTTCGGTCAGGCGGGGAGACAGTACCGCCTGACCAGGAGCAGGCATCGTGTCCAGCCCCGGTGGCAGGGCGGCCAGCAGGTCAGCGTGCGCCGGCTGCAGGTACATGACCGAATACTGCTGACCGTCGATCATGTCGGCCGTCGGTGCGAGCAGGGTCCGCGTTCGGTTCGGGTCGGATGTCATCACCGGGCTGCGTGCATGATCACGTTGTGCTTGGGCGTGAACCACCTGCATCCCGGCCAGCACCGCCAACCCCGACACGGTCGCGATCGCCGAGGCGGCGATCAACGAAAGCAGCCGCCATCGGTGTTCCGCCGCCAAAGTAAACGCCAACCGTACCGCCAGCCGCACGCCCGAGGCGTTCACAAGGCCGCCAAGCGGCCGTGCGCCAGGCGGAGCCTTCGGTCGCCGAGCTCGACCAGATCCGGGTCGTGAGTGGCGATCACCACGCCAGCGCCGCGGCTCTTGGCGGTCTGCGTCAAAAGGCGTCCCACCGTCTGGGCGTTGTCATCATCCAACGCCCCACTGGGCTCGTCGGCCAAGATCAGCCAGGGGTCGTTGACCAAGGCGCGTGCGATCGCCGTCCGCTGTACCTCTCCTCCCGACAGCGTTGCCGGCCGAGCGTCCTGCTGATCTGACAGGCCCAGCACTTCCAGAAGCTCACCGGCACGCTCGGAAGCGGCGGCCTCAACTGAACCCGCCAAGCGAGCGGGCAATGCGACGTTCTCCAGCACCGACAGCTCCGGCAACAATTCCCCGAACTGGAACACCAGGCCGATATTCAGCAACCGCCGTCGCGCCCGCCGGGCCGCCGATCCGCTGTCCAGCCTGTCCGAGCCCAGCCAAACCTCTCCAGTATCCGGGGTGGTAATACCGGCTAGGCAGTGCAACAGCGTGGTCTTACCTGAACCAGAACGTCCCGTGACCACTAAGCACTCACCGGGCGCAACCTCCAGGTCGACGCCCTGCAAAATCGCGCGCCCGGGGACGGAAACAGACACGTTACGCATCGATGTGGCCATCGAGGCCCGTTTGGTCGCCGCTTTCATACCACCTTCCAAAGAAACCGGTCGCCCCGGGCGGAATGCATCCCGGGACGACCACGGCTTGCCGCACGTTCGAGGATAACGCCCGACGGCTACGGGTACACCCGGCTGGAGCAGGCGTCCGGGTAGGCGGGGATCTGTTCGCAGGCATTGAACGAGCGCAGGCCGCTCATTGATGCCGATGCGCACGTACCGCTTCCGCCGCTGGTCTTCGTCCGGCCGTTGCCGCTGTCGGCGGTGTAGTCGGAGTAGGCAGAGTGCCCGTCCGTTTCGCCATCACAGGCGGTCACCTTGCCGTAGCCGACGTTGTAGGCGTAGTCACTGCCCTGATACACGGTGGTCGCGTTGGCCGCGGCAGGTCCTATGACCAATGCGGCGAACACTCCGGTTGCGCCCAACAACAGTCCTTTGCGCATGCAACTTCCCCTCTCGTCCTCCACCACGGAGTGACGTATGGCGATATCCGCAGACGTCGAACTGACCATCCCTGCGGATGGGCCCCCAATCTGACGGCCCTTGATCGTCACAGTCTCTCCAATAACGGGCGAACGTCAAGATCTCGGAGAGAAGGCAGACAACAAGGACGTAACAGCAACCAGGTGCCTGATCAGTGCAGACACGGTTGAACGAAGTAAGGTTGGCAGTACGGCATGCTGCGACTTGTCCACATTCGGCCGTTCGTGTCAAGTTGCCAATAATGTTTCTCCTGCGCGATACCGCCTTCTTAACTGACCTACTTCACGTGTGATGCCATCCGTTCGGCTTGCCGCTGACTGCAATGCCGAACTTAAAGGAAGTCGCCAGCGGCTGGGACACACGCCCTTGCTGCGCTGAACATCA
>NZ_JBEYTW010000193.1:0-3247 GCF_040643275.1 Spirillospora sp. NPDC047418 | reverse complement strand
TCCCCGCCCGATCATCGCCGCCGGCGCCGTCCAGGGGCAGCCGCGCCGCCACCCGGAACCCGCCCGCAGGCCCCGGACCCGCGGTCAGCTCCCCGAGGCCCGCCGCGCCCCGGCCCCACGCTCCCCCGTTCCCCCCCTCGCCCCGCCCCGTCCAGGAGGCCGCGCTCTTCGGGCCCCGGTCGGCGCCGGGGACCGGGGCCGGTCACGCGCCGGAGCCGGAAAGGACATCCGTGGAATACCTCGTCGCCGGGCTCGTCCTGGCCGCGGCGCTCACCGCGCTGAACCTCCTGCTCACCGTGGCGGCGATGCGCCGCTGGCGCGCCCACGCGACCGCCCCGCCGGACTTGGGCCACCACGACCACGACCGCCCCGGCGGCGAACCGGAGCTGGGCATCGCGCCCGGCGACCGGATGCCCGCGTTCACCGCGACCGCGGCCGGCGGCGCGACGGTCACCGCGGACGGGCTGGCGGGCCGTCCGGCACTGATCGCCTTCCTGTCGCTGGAGTGCCCCGGCTGCGACGACAGCGTGCCGGGCTTCGCCGAGCACGCGCGGCGCGTCCGGGACGCGGGCGGGCTGGTGCTGGCCACGGTCGTCGGCGTCGACGCGGCCGGCAGCGACCTCGCCGCCCGGCTCGCCGGCGTCGCCGACCACGTGGTGCCCGAGTTCCTGGACGCGCCGCTCGGCGCCGCCTTCGGCGTCCGCCTCTACCCCGGCTTCGCCCACTACGGCCCGGACGGGATCGCCACCGCCGCCGGCATCGGCCTGGACGGTCTCGACGCGTCCCTACGGCCTTCGACCCCATGAGCAACGACGACCTGACGACGTCCAGCGAGGTAACAGAGCCCGGCGACGCGACAGAGCCTCGTGTCTCCGTCCTGCGCGGGATGAAGGCGGCCTACGCGCTGGCGTGGCGCGCCTGCCCCGGGATGCTGGCCCTCCAGCTCGCCATGGCGGTCGTCGGCGGTACGGCGCCGGTGGCGACCGCCTGGCTGACCAAGGTCGCGATCGACGAGCTCACCGCCGCGCATCCCCGCATCGGGACGCTGGTATGGCTGGCGTCCGCCATCGGCGCCTTCGGCATCGCGACCGCCGTCACCTCGGACCTCACGACCTACGCGCAGGGCCGCGCCCGGCGCGCCATCGGCCTGCACTCCCAGGACCGGATGTTCGCCGCGGTCAACCGCATGAACGGGCTGGCCCGGCTGGAGGAACCGCGCTACCACGACCGGCTGCGGCTGGCCCAGCAGTCCGCCGAGCAGGCCCCCGACCAGCTGCTGCAGATGGGCCTCGCCTCGCTGCGCGGCACCCTGGCCGTCACCGGGTTCCTCGGCGCCCTCGTGGCGATCAGCCCGATCATGGCGGGCGCCGCGCTGGCGGCGGCCGCGCCCGCGCTGCTCGCCCATCTGGCGCTGAGCCGGCGGCGGGCCGGGCTGCTCTGGCAGCTGAGTCCCGGCCTGCGGCGCAAGCTCTTCTACCAGATGTTGCTGACGGACCTGCAGGCCGCCAAGGAGGTCCGGCTGTTCGGGCTGGGGAACCTCCTGCACGGCCGGATGCTCACCGAACTGCGCGCGGCCAACGACGCCGAGGACCGGCTGGAGCGGGGCGTGGTGCGCGTCCAGATCCTCCTCGCGGCGCTCGGGGCGGTGCTGGCGGCCGCGGGCCTGCTGTGGGCGGTGCACGCCGCGGCGACCAGGACGATCAGCGTCGGCGACGTGTCGGTGTTCATCGCGTCGCTGGCGGGGCTCCAGTCCGGGCTCGGCGCCCTGGTGGAGGGCATCGCGCAGGGGCACCAGTCCGCCCTGCTCTTCCACCACTACCTGACGGTGGTCGGGAGCGACGACGATCTCGCCGGGCCCTCGCGGCCACGGGACCTCGCCCCGCTGTCCCACTCCATCGAGTTCCGCGACGTGTGGTTCCGCTACAGCGACGACTCCCCGTGGGTGCTGCGCGGGCTGGACCTGACCGTCCCGCACGGCACCACCCTCGGCGTGGTGGGCCTCAACGGCGCGGGCAAGAGCACGCTCGTCAAACTGCTCTGCCGGTTCTACGATCCGCAGCGCGGCGCCGTGCTGTGGGACGGGGTGGACGTCCGCGACGTCCCCGTGGAGCAGCTGCGGCAGCGGATCGGAGCGGTCTTCCAGGACTACATGGACTACGACCTCACCGCTGCCGAGAACATCGGCCTCGGAGACCTGGCGGCGCTCGACGACCAGGGGCGGATCCGCGCCGCCGCCGAGCGTGCCGGCGTCCACGAGACCATCGAGCGGCTCCCGGCCGGCTACCGGACGATGCTGAGCAGGCTGTTCCACGCCGGCGACGCGGAGGGCGACCCGGAGGAGGCCGCCCTGACCCACGGGGTCCGGCTGTCCGGCGGCCAGTGGCAGCGCCTGGCGCTGGCCCGCGGCCTGATGCGCCGGGGACGCGACCTGATGATCCTGGACGAGCCCAGCTCCGGCCTCGACGCGGTGGCCGAGCGGGAGGTCCACGACCGGCTGCGGGAGTTGCGCGCGGGCGCCACGAGCGTCCTGGTCTCGCACCGGCTCAGCGCCGTCCGGCAGGCCGACCGGATCGTCGTCGTGCAGGACGGCCGGATCCTGGAGAGCGGCGACCACGCGTCCCTCACCGCGTCCCCCGACGGGGTCTACGCCCGGCTCTTCCGCAACCAGGCGGAGGGCTACCAGGAGCGGATCCCGCAGGAGGACGCGGCGGCCGCGGTGACCGCCGGATGAGCCGGGCCCTGGGCTGGGCGGTCCCCTCGGCGCTGGCGGCCGGGGCGGCGGCGCTGGCGGCCCGGAGCCTGCTGTCGACCGTCACCGTGCGGGGCGGCAGCATGACCCCGGCCCTGCACCACGGGGACGTGCTGCTGGTGCTGCGCCACCGCCGCCGGGCCCGTCCCGGCCGGATCGTGGTCGTCCAGCGGCCCGACCGGCGCGCCGGATGGCGCGGTCCCGCCGACCTGTCCGGCGGCGCCGGCTGGTGCGTCAAGCGGGTCCGCGCGGCGGCCGGGGACCCGGTGCCGCCCTGGGTCGCGGGCGACCTGACCGGCGACGTCCCGCCGGGCATGCTCGCGCTGCGCGGAGACCACCCCCGCTCAGAGGACTCCAAACAGTGGGGCCTGTGCCCCACAGACCGGATGTACGGAGTGGTCCTGCTACGACTACGCACCGCCGAGCCCACCGCCCCCAAGCCCCGCCAGACCCGTTGATCTGCGGCGTGTTGTTGTTATGAGGGCCCTCATAACAACA
>NZ_JBEYTW010000192.1:0-3637 GCF_040643275.1 Spirillospora sp. NPDC047418 | reverse complement strand
TCAGCGACGCTCCCGCCATCGCGTCGGTCCCTGTCGAAGCAGGCGCGGTGGCTGCCCGTGGTCGCGCGGCCGCCGGGGTCGCCGACGACGCCGATGCCGACGACGCCGAGGTGCCCGGCGAGCCTCGGCAGGACGTGCGGAACACCGTCACGGTGCGGAAGGTCGTCCAGTCGGGACCGCGGCAGCAGCCGCGGCGCGGGACGCGGCAGCAGCGCCGCGGCGGCGGCAAGTAGAGCAAGGGGATTCTTCGAACGTGGACCTCGGAAAGCTGATCCAGGAACGGATCCGCGACATCCCCGACTACCCCAAGCCCGGGGTGATGTTCAAGGACATCACCCCGCTGCTGGCCGACCACGTCGCGTTCGCCGGGGTGGTCGACTCGATCGTCAACCACCACGGCCGCGGCACCATCGACAAGATCGTCGGCATCGAGGCGCGCGGGTTCATCCTCGCCGCGCCGGTCGCCTACCACTTCGGCGCCGGGTTCGTGCCGGTGCGCAAGAAGGGCAAGCTGCCCGCGGCGACGCACGAGCAGACCTACGACCTGGAGTACGGCAACGAGACGATCGAGATCCACGCCGACGCCCTCGAACCCGGGGACCGCGTGCTGATCGTCGACGACGTCCTGGCCACCGGCGGGACGGCCGCGGCCGCCGCCGAACTGGTCCGCCGCGGCGGCGCCGACATCGTCGGGCTGTCGGTCCTGCTCGAGCTGTCCTTCCTGCGCGGACGCGACAAGCTGGGGAATCTGGACGTTCATTCGCTGGTTACGGTCTAGTGCGAAACGGCCGCCGGATACACTGGCGCCATCAGGGTCCGGTGGGTACGGGCGCGACCCGCGGGGCGTGCACTGCAGCGCCCGGATGCACTGAGGAGGCTGGGTGCCCGGTGAGGTGGTATCGACCGGCGCGGTGAACGACGCCGCCGCGGCGCGCACGGCCGGGACGCATCCCGCGCGGGAGACCGCGGGGGAGCGGGCCGTGCAGGCCGCCGGGGCGTCCACGGTGCCGGCGCGGCGCGCCGACCGCCGTGCGCCACCGCCCGGACGTCCCGCCGAAGCCCGCCCGGCGCCCGAGGACCCGGCCGCGGAGGCCGCCCCGGCCACCGAAGAACCGCGGGCCGATCAGCCCGCCGCACGGTCCCCCCGACCCGAGACTTCCGCAGAGCGCGCCGCCACCAGGGAGGACGCCGATGACGCGTCCCGGCCCGATGTCCCGTCCAGGCCCACCCCGCCCGCGATCCCACCGTCCGCCGCCCGGGTGCGCCGCAGGCTCGCCCGGCTCGGCGCCCAGCGTGGCCCCACTATGAACCCGGTACTGGAACCCCTGATCAAGACGGTCCGCAACACCCACCCCAAGGCGGACCTGCGGCTCATCGAACGCGCGTACGACGTCGCGGCGCATTACCACCGCAACCAGAAGCGCAAGAGCGGCGACCCGTACATCACCCACCCCCTCGCGGTCGCGACGATCCTCGCCGAGCTCGGCATGAACACCGAGACGCTCTGCGCGGCGCTGCTGCACGACACCGTCGAGGACACCCCGTACACCCTCGACCAGCTGAGCGCCGAGTTCGGCGACGAGATCGCCGCGCTGGTCGACGGCGTCACCAAGCTCGACAAGGTCAAGTACGGCGAGGCCGCCGAGGCCGAGACCGTCCGCAAGATGGTCGTGGCGATGTCCCGCGACATCCGTGTCCTGGTGATCAAGCTCGGCGACCGGCTGCACAACATGCGCACGCTGCGCTACATGCCGCGGCACAAGCAGGAGAAGAAGGCCCGCGAGACCCTGGAGGTGTTCGCGCCGCTCGCGCACCGCCTCGGGATGAACACGCTCAAGTGGGAGCTGGAGGACCTCGCGTTCGCCACGATGTACCCCAAGCGGTTCGACGAGATCGCCCGCCTGGTGTCCGAGCGCGCCCCGCGCCGCGACGTCTACCTGCAGGAAGTGATCGAGAACGTCTCCACCGACCTGCGCGACGCCCGGATCAAGGCGACCGTGACGGGCCGGCCGAAGCACTACTACTCGATCTACCAGAAGATGATCGCGCGGGACGTCTCGTTCGATGACATCTACGACCTGGTCGGCATCCGGGTCCTCGTCGACAGCGTCCGCGACTGCTACGCCGCCCTCGGCTCGATCCACGCGCGGTGGAACCCGGTCCCCGGCCGGTTCAAGGACTACATCGCGATGCCGAAGTTCAACATGTACCAGTCGCTGCACACGACGGTGATCGGCCCCGAGGGCAAGCCCGTCGAGCTGCAGATCCGCACCTGGGGCATGCACCGCCGCGCCGAGTACGGCGTCGCCGCGCACTGGAAGTACAAGGAGGAGACGGTCGGCGGCCGCAAGGCCGGCGACATGCAGTGGCTCCGCCAGCTCCTGGACTGGCAGAAGGAGACGGCCGACCCGGCCGAGTTCCTGGAGTCGCTGCGCTTCGACCTGTCGGTGTCCGAGGTGTTCGTGTTCACCCCGAAGGGCGACGTGATCGCGCTGCCGCAGGGCGCGACCCCCGTCGACTTCGCGTACGCGATCCACACCGAGGTCGGGCACCGATGTATCGGCGCCCGCGTCAACGGGCGCCTCGTCCCCCTCGAATCGGCCCTCGACAACGGCGATACCGTCGAGGTCTTCACCTCCAAGTCCCCCGACGCCGGCCCGAGCCGCGACTGGCTCGGCTTCGTCAAGAGCGCCCGCGCCCGCAACAAGATCAAGCACTGGTTCTCCAAGGAGCGCCGCGACACCGCGATCGAGTCCGGCAAGGACGCCATCGCCCGCGCGATGCGCAAGCAGAACATGCCGCTCCAGCGGATGATGTCCGGCGAGGCGCTGCTCGCCCTCGCCCGCGACATGCGCTACCCGGACGTCTCGTCCCTGTACGCCGCCGTCGGCGAGAGCCAGGTCTCCGCGCAGCACGTCGTCCAGCGCCTCGTGGACGCCCTCGGCGGCGTCGAGAGCGCCGAGGAGGACCTCGCCGAGATCGCGCTGCCGACCCGCCGCAAGCAGCGCCGCGCGGGCGACCCCGGCGTCGTCGTCGCCGACGACCCCGACGTCTGGGTCCGCCTGTCGCGCTGCTGCACCCCGGTCCCCGGCGACGACATCGTCGGCTTCGTCACCCGCGGCCACGGCGTGTCCGTGCACCGCTCCGACTGCGCCAACGTCGCCTCGCTGAAGTCGCAGCCCGACCGGCTGATCGACGTCAAGTGGTCGCCCAGCGAGGAGTCGGTCTTCCTGGTGGCCATCCAGGTCGAGGCCCTGGACCGCCCGCGCCTGCTGTCGGACGTGACCCGCGTCCTGTCCGACCAGCACGTGAACATCCTGTCGGCGTCGGTCACCACCTCCCGGGACCGCGTCGCAGTCAGCCGGTTCACCTTCGAGATGGGCGACCCGAAGCACCTCGGCCACGTCCTGAAGGCGGTCCGCACCATCGACGGCGTCTACGACGTCTACCGGGTCACCAGCGGCGCCACGAGGTAGTGGCGGGCTACCGGCGGAGAAGACGAGCGGAGGCGGCCGCCACCGGGGGCCGCCGCCGGATGCGGGGGCGGGTGAGCCGTCCGCCGCGTCGTGCGCGGGGTCCAGGTCGGCACCCGCCTAGGGGCGCCGCTGCGGGGGGGTCGGGGTGGGCGGGGGGGGAC
>NZ_JBEYTW010000191.1:0-4053 GCF_040643275.1 Spirillospora sp. NPDC047418 | reverse complement strand
AGCAGGACCTCGCGGTGGTCGGAGCGCAGCCCGCCGGCGGCGCGCAGCAGCGGGTCCGGGTCGGCGAACAGCATCCCGCCCTGGACGGCGAGCTCAACGGGGTGGGTGGCTCGGGGTGGGGGCTTGACGTTGTAAGGTTCGGCGTGGGAGGTGGGGGATGCTGATCGGGTTCGCGGTTCCGGGGGCGGGCGGCTGGGCCACGCCGGACAACCAGGTGCGGGTCGCGCGGCGGGCCGAGGAGCTCGGCTACCACTCGGTGTGGACGCTGCAGCGCCTGCTCAACCCGGCCGGCTCCGCCGACCGCACCTACCGGGGCGTCCCCGACCCGCTCGTCACGCTCGCCTACCTCGCCGGGCGGACCGACCGGATCCGGCTCGGCGTCGCCGTCGTCAACCTGCCGTTCTACGCTCCGGCCGTCCTGGCCAAGCAGGCCGCCACCCTCGACCGCGTCAGCGGCGGGCGGCTCGACCTCGGGCTCGGGCTCGGCTGGATGCCCGAGGAGTTCGCCGCCGCCGGGGCGCCGATGGAGCGGCGCGGCGCCCGCGCGGAGGAGTTCCTCGCCGTGCTGCGCGCGCTGTGGAGCGGCGGCCCGGCCGAGTTCCACGGGGAGTTCTACGACTTCCCGCCGGTGGTCATGGAGCCGCCGCCGGCGCAGTCCCCGCTGCCGGTGCTGCTGGGCGGCGCGTCCGAGGGCGCGCTGCGGCGCGCCGGGCGGCTCGCCGACGGCTGGGTCAGCTCCAGCCGCGCCGACCCCACCGCGATCGGCCGCTCGATCGCCGTCGTGCGGGACGCCGCCGAGCGGGCGGGGCGGGACGCGTCCGCGCTGCGGTTCGCGTGCCGGGCCGCCGTGCGGGTCCGCCCCGCGGGCGCGCCGCCGGGGAACGGGGCGGACCGGCGCCCGCTCACCGGGTCGTTCGCGCAGATCCGCGGCGACCTGGAGGCGCTCGCCGGGCAGGGCGTCACCGAGGTGTTCCTCGACCTGAACTTCGACCCCGGGGTCACCGGGCCGGACGCCGACCCGGGCGCGTCCCTGGACCGCGCCCTGGCCGCGCTGGACGCCTTCGCGCCGCGCTAGAGCGGCGGGCGGCGCGACTCCCAGGGGGTGCTGAGCACGACCGTGGTCCGGGTCGCGACGTTCGCGGCGGCGCGGATCTTCTGGAGCAGGTCCTCCAGCTCGTTCGGGGACGCGACCCGCACCTTGAGGATGTAGCTCTCGTCGCCGGCGACCGAATGGCACGCCTCGATCGCCTGCAGGTGCGACAGCCGGTCCGGGGCGTCGTCGGGCGCGGCCGGGTCGATCGGCTTGATCGACACGAACGCGGTCAGCGGCAGCCCGATCTCCTGGCTGTCGAGCTGCGCGGCGAACCCCTTGATCGCGCCGCGCTTCTGCAGCCGCCGGACGCGCTGGTGCACCGCCGACACCGACAGGCCCGTCTCCTTGGCCAGGTCGGTGAAACTCATCCGCCCGTCGTCGGCGAGCAGCGCCATGATCTGACGATCGATCTCCTCCACGCGGGAAATCTAGCGTGCCGGAGGCGGTGCGTGCGCCCCCATTGATCACGGATCGGGAGTGATCCGGCGGTTTCGGCGCCGCCCGGCGCCCGGCGCCCGGCGGCGCGGCTCAGCGGCGGGACGGGCGCAGCGGGCCGCAGCTGCCCCGCACGACCAGCTCGGTCGGCAGCAGCACCGGCCCGCCGCGGCCCCGCCGGGCGGGCTCGCGCAGCAGCAGCTCGCAGGCGCGGTAGCCGATGTCGTGGCCGGAGCGGGCGACGGCGGTCAGCGGCGGGTCGCACAGCTCCGCCCACGCCACGTCGTCCATCATCGCGATCGACACGTCGGCCGGGACGCGCAGGTCCAGCTCCCGGGCGACCAGCACGGCCGCCTCCCCGAGCAGGTGCCCGGCGGCGAGGACCGCGGTGACGTCGGCGCGGCGCTGCAGCAGCCCGGCCGCGGCGGCATAGGCGGCGTCGCGGGACGGGCGGGCGGCGACGACCAGGTCCTCCTCCAGCGGGATGCCGAGCTGGGCGAGGGCGCCGCGGAACGCGCGCTCGCGCACCCCGGCGGGGGCGCCGGGGGCGCCGCCGAGGAAGGCGATGCGCCGGTGCCCGAGCCCGGCGAGGTACTCGGTGAGGGCCCGCACGCCGCCCGCGTCGTCGGCGAGCACGGCCGGGACGTCCGGCAGGCCCGGCAGCACCCGGTCGGCGAACACGACGCTGGAGCAGACCCGGGCGGCGGCCCGCCAGTCGGCCGCGTCCCCGGCGGGCACCGCGATGACGCCGTCCACCCGCTGCTCGACGAGCCGCTCCACGATCTCGGCCTCGCGGTCCGGGTCGCCGTGCGCGGCGTCGACGATGACGTGCTCGCCGAGGCTGCGGGCGCAGGCCAGCACGCCCGCGACCAGCTCGGCGCGGAAGGGGTCGGTGACGTCCGGGACGATGAGCCCGATGCCGCCGCTGCGGCGCAGCTTGAGGCCGCGGCCGAGGGCGCTCGGGCGGTAGTCCAGCTCGCCGGCGGCGGCCAGCACGCGCTCGCGGGTGGCCGCGCTCACCGAGCCGCCGGAGAACACCCGGGACACGGTGGCGATGCCGACGCCCGCCGCCGCGGCCACGTCCTTGATCGTCGCCGTCCGCCGCATCCCGCGACCTCCCGTTTCGCCCGGTTTCGATGATCTTATCCGGCGGAGCGCTCCCATGGAAACGATTCCATGATGTTTACTCCATTCAGCGACATGAAACCCCTGC
Source organism: Spirillospora sp. NPDC047418 (assembly GCF_040643275.1). Taxonomy (NCBI): domain Bacteria; kingdom Bacillati; phylum Actinomycetota; class Actinomycetes; order Streptosporangiales; family Thermomonosporaceae; genus Spirillospora; species Spirillospora sp. NPDC047418. The sequence continues at coordinate 1,312 of NZ_JBEYTW010000191.1, read as the reverse complement.
TCGGCAGGGGGTAATGGAAACGTTTCCAAAGGGGTTCCGATGGCCAAGATCGTGCTGGACCGGGTCGACAAGGTGTACAGCGGCGGTGTGAAGGCCGTGGACGGGCTCGACCTGGAGATCCGGGACGGCGAGTTCATGGTGCTGGTCGGCCCGTCCGGCTGCGGCAAGTCGACCGCGCTGCGGATGATCGCCGGGCTGGAGGAGATCAGCGGCGGGAAGATCTCCATCGGCGACCAGGTCGTCAACGACCTGGCGCCCAAGGACCGCGACATCGCGATGGTCTTCCAGAACTACGCCCTCTACCCGCACATGACGGTCGAGCAGAACCTCGCGTTCGGCCTCAAGCTGCGCGGCACGCCGAAGGCGGAGATCAAGGCCAAGGTCCGCGAGGCCGCCAAGATGCTCGGCCTGGAGCAGTACCTGTCCCGCAAGCCCGCCGCGCTGTCGGGCGGGCAGCGGCAGCGCGTCGCGATGGGCCGCGCGATCGTCCGGGAGCCGCAGGCGTTCCTGATGGACGAGCCGCTGTCCAACCTCGACGCCAAGCTCCGCGTGTCGATGCGCGCCTCGCTCAGCCAGCTGCACGAGCGGCTCGGCGTCACCACCGTGTACGTCACCCACGACCAGGTCGAGGCCATGACGCTCGGGTCGCGGGTGTGCGTGCTGCGCGACGGCGTGCTGCAGCAGGTCGACACCCCGCAGCGGCTGTTCGACAACCCCGTCAACCTGTTCGTCGCCGGGTTCATCGGGTCGCCCGCGATGAACTTCGTCCTCGCCGACCTCACCTCCGGCGAGGGCGGCCTGCAGGTCTCCTTCGCCGGGTACACGCTGCCGGTGCCGGCCGCGACGCTCACTGAGAAGCCGGGCCTGCAGGACTACCTCGGCCGCAAGGTCATCCTCGGCATCCGCCCCTCGGACTTCGAGGACGCCGCGCACGCCAAGCCCGAGTGGGCGCCGCTGGCGGCCCGCAGCACCGTCACCGAGGAGCTGGGCAGCGAGATCAACGTGATCTTCACGATCGACGCCCCGCCGGTCGAGCACAAGGACACCGCCGACCTCGCCGCCGACGACGACGGCGACGGCGACATGGCGATCCCGCTGGTGGACAACAAGGCGCTGTGGACGGCGCGGGTCAACTCCCGCTCGCACGTCCGCCCGGGCCAGAACGTGCAGCTCGCCGTCGACACCCGCCGGCTGCACTTCTTCGACCCCTCCAGCGGCCTGGCCGTCGGCCACCCGGACGCCGCGGCCCGGCACGGCGCCGACCTGCGCAAGTAGCGCCCGGCGCCGGCACGGCGCCGCCCCCGGCCCGCGC
>NZ_JBEYTW010000190.1:0-4214 GCF_040643275.1 Spirillospora sp. NPDC047418 | reverse complement strand
ACTCGCCCTGTGCTGCGGATGGCACAACCGCTGGAAGGCCGCCAATCCCACAAAGATCCACATCACCCGGGGGCCCGACGGCCGCTACACCTACCACCTCCATTCTCCCGGAACCAGAACTACGTCCACACCGAGTCGTCCACCACCCTGGCTCCAAGCCGCCTGACCACGCCGCTGCGCAGACCCCGAACCCGGCCTCGAGTTACGGAGTTGCGTCAACGGCTCCCCGTTCTTCAGATACGCCGACGTCATAGCACCTGCATGCCCGCAGACAGTGCCGACCCCTTGCTCCCTGTCTGCTTGCGGGGCCGGCCAACGACCCCGGTGACAACACCCTGGAGCATGCCTGCGACAGGGGTCGGCTTGAGTCATGCCGCGCCGGGTGACCTAACCCCCCATGGGCGGACCTGAAAGCGGGCATCGGGGAACGGGACGTCCCGGGGCTGCTCGGCGGTCGGGGCGGCCGGTGCCGGACGGTCAGCACCCCGGAACGCGGCACCGCTGCCCCCATCGCCCCCGGCCATACCGTGGTCAGCATGTGCCTCGTCGTCCACGTCCCGTCCATATCGGCCGCCACGGAACGAGCTAGGGCGAGTCGGTCAGCAGGTCAGCGGTCTTGGCCTAGATGTGCTCGCCCCGAGCACAGTCGCGAGGGCATCAAGCTCTGCTTCACACACCCTCGTTGCCGGTCAAAAGCGTGTGGACGCGGCGCCAGGCGTCGGCTGCGGTGGCGGGGTCGGTGGCGAGGAAGCCGTGACCGGTGCCGGGGTAGACAACGACCTCGTGGCGCACCCCGGCATCGGCCAGTGCGGCCGCGATCTCGCTCTGGTGTGCGGGCGGGACGACATGGTCGTTCTCGCCGACGAGGTAGAGCACCCGGCCGGTGATCTTCGGGGTCAGTGACAGGGTCGGCTCGGGCCTGCCAAGGGGAATCTCCGTCGTCGGGAGCCAGCCACCGTAGAAGACGGCCACATCGAGGTGGAACTCGGTGGCCGCGAGGTAGGCGATATGGCCTCCCACGCTCAGCCCCACCATGCCCACACGTTCACAGCCGATCCCGTGCAGGGTGTCGACGGCGCCGCCCACGTCGTCCAGGACTTGGGCGCGGGTCATCAGATGGAGCAGTTCAAAGCCTCGGTCGCGGCCTGCCGTGTCGCGGGGCAGTTCGGTGTCCGGGGCGGTGCGGTGGTGGAAGTCCGGTGCCAGCGCCACGAAGCCGAGCGAGGCGAGGTGGTGGCAGGCATCGCGTACGGCGGAGTCGACGCCGAAAAGCTCCATCCCCACCACCACGCCGGGAAAGGCGCCCGGGACTCCTGGGCGTGCAAGGTATGCGCCCATAGGCGGCCCGTCGCCCACGGTGACGTCGATGCGCTCGGTACGGACGGGATACGGCACTGGTTGCGTGGTCATGTTCCGACGTAACCACCCTCCTTATGCTGGTATCCACAGGTTGTTTTTCCTAGTAATGAAAGTTCCAGGATGTCTGAAGCCGCGATCCGGGCCAGGGAATTAGGGGATCTTCTACGCTCCCGCCGCGAGCGATTGCAGCCCGCCGATGTCGGCCTGCCCGTGGGAGGCCGGCGCCGGACCCGGGGGCTGCGCCGCGAAGAGGTGGCACAACTCGCAGCGATCTCCTCGACCTACTACACCTACCTGGAACAGGGCCGCCAGGTGCGTCCTTCACGCCAGGTACTCGACGCGCTGGCCGCCGCACTACGGCTCGACGCCACCGAGCGGACCCATATCCACGAACTCGTCCACGGTGACCTGCCCGCCGGCCGACCCGCGGTCGCGGAGCGTCTCTCACCGTCCGTCGTCGCGCTCGTTGACCGGCTCGACCCGTGCCCGACCTACGCCACGGGCCGCTACTGGGACGTCCTGGCCGCCAACCGGGCCGCCCGAACCCTGTGGACCGACTGGTCGGCCCGCCCGCCCGAGGCCCGCAACATGCTCTGGTGGATGTTCACCGACCCCGGCGCCAGGCAGGTCCTGCCCGACTGGCGAAACGAGGCATCCGCCCTACTCGGCCGCTTCCGCGCCGCAGCGGCACGTCATCCAGGCGACACCGGATTCAGCTCCCTGATCGAACGGCTGCACGCCAACAGCCCGGAGATCAGGGCCTGGTGGCCGCATCACGAAGTGGCACCGCTGCGCTCAGGCACAAAACGACTGTTCCATCCTGCGCTCGGGGAGATCCTCCTCCACCACGTCGTACTGCAAGTCGTCGATGACCCCGATCAGAGACTGGTCACCTTCACCGCCTCCGATGAAGACCTCGCCAGGATCGCCGCCCTGTCACCCCCCTGACAGCCACACGAGCTGCGGAGCCGTACCCGGCCGTGATCAGGTGCGGAACGAGGTCGGCGAGGTCCTGCCATGCTGCCCCGCGTGAGCGTGCGCCAAGTCCACCCACTCGGATCAGCCCGCCTTGGAGCGTCACCTCCTCGTTGGTGAAAAGGCGTTCCGGACCGCCGGGAGCGGCCGTGTTGAACGGCGGAGCGTAGAGGTCACCAATGTCCACGACTCCGTTCTCGAGCCCGCAAGACCGCATCGCCACGTCCGCGGCCCCGGCGGGAGCGCCGCTTACACCGGATCGTGGACGAGATACACCAAGCAGCGGAAGCGCAGGGCCACCTCTACCGGGCGGAGAGCCGCACCGCGAACCAGCGATCCGCCGCCATCACGAGTTCCCACTCGGCGTGGCATCGGGTGTCGGCCCGGTGCTCTCTACGTGTGCCACTCACGTTCGGTCCAGCACCAGCGGACGGCGGCCATCAGGGGCGTGGCGGCGGGGAGAGTGGGGTGCGGCGGATCATCCGAATCGGAGCCGCCGGGGCTGGACGGTCAGCAGATGTCAGCGGCGGACTGGACGGCCGTTCGCAGAGCCGCGCGGGTCAGCAGAATGACAGGGCCGGAGGGACCCTTGCTGTCGCAAAGTGCCACGACGTTCGGCGCCCCGGCGACCTCGATGCAGTTGTCGCCCTCTGCCGTGCTACGTGAGGCCTTGCGCCACGCCGCCTTGCCCATGTCCATCTCGTCTACCACTTCTTCCGGCCAGGGGGCGCTTTGTCGATTTATCCATAAAGCACGCCGGTACAGCTTAAAGGTTCTTGAGGGTGTTAGCGAGGTGCCGGAAATCGCCGTGGTTGATGATCAGCTTGGGGCCGTCCGGGATCTTGCTGTCTCGGAGGACTATACCGTTCACAACGCTGGCGATTTCGACGCAGTTATCTCCCGACTCATTACTGCGAGACGACTTCCGCCAGTTCAGTTTACTCAACTCCATCTTTCTTTGATGACCTTTCTTATCAGTGCTCGTGAATCTCTGACGTTCAGTGCTTCTGCCTGCAGGGTGGCTATAGCTTCGTTGGCAAGCGCCACGTGAGGTGGACTGCTTGATGTCTCCCCGCCGTACGCCTTGGCCGTATATACCACCTGACGCTGATCCGGCAGCGTGGCAATAGTGAACGTCGCCCAGACGTTTCGAATGTAGCGGATCGGCGTTACCTGCAGATTAACATTGTCCATTTCAGACAGTTCAAGAAGGCGTTCAAGCTGCTCCCTCATGACCGTCCTCCCGCCGACCTCCCGACAGAGAACCGTCTCGTCCATGACCGCGGTGATACTGGGAGGAGGCACGCGGTACAGAATTTCTTGCCGCCTCATCCTGTTCTTAACGGCGTCATCATCGTTCAGGAGAACGCGCGCATAAGCCTCGTTCTGGAATAGCCCATAAACCACCCTGTCCTCATAGGAGCGGAGCATACCGGCCGACTGTTCCGCCTTCGGGAAGTTGGCGAAGAACTCGGGGTACTTGTCGGACTTGATCGATTCTATAAGCTCGTCCCACGCCTCGGCGAGAGTCGTGCCCGACTTGAGCGCCCGATCGAGTCGCAGGGCGTTCTCCCGGCGGCAGCGGGTCCGGCCGGACTCGACCTGCGCGATGTAACTGCGGGTCACGTTGACCAGGTCAGCGAGGGCTTGCTGGCTCAGGCCCGCCGCCTTCCTGAGACGCCTGACCTCCGCGCCGAAACTCAAGAACTCGGGCTTGACTCTGTTGTACATCGTCATGCCGGCCTCCCAGGCACCAGCGGGCGGGGTTGTCACTCCCGGCGTTAGCCTCGGGCTTTCACCGGGCGGCGGTTCGAGCGTGACCGTTTAGACAAGAAAAGTGCCCCGAGCTGGGAGGATAGGGCTTGTCGAAGGTCCTGTCC
>NZ_JBEYTW010000189.1:0-4633 GCF_040643275.1 Spirillospora sp. NPDC047418 | reverse complement strand
GTGCGTGCCCGGCGGGGGCTAGTAGGCGGCGCCGATGGCGTGGATGCCGCCGTCGACGTGGACGATCTCACCGGTCGTGGCGGGGAACCAGTCCGACAGCAGCGCCGCGCACGCGCGGGCCGTCGGCTCGCTGTCCTTGATGTCCCAGCCGAGCGGCGCGGCCTTCGGCCACATGTCCGTCATGCCCTCGAAGCCGGGGATGCTCTTGGCCGCCATCGTGGCGAGCGGCCCGGCCGCGACGAGGTTGACGCGGATGCCCTGCGGGCCCAGGTACTTGGCCAGGTAGCGGGCGCACGACTCCAGGCCGGCCTTCGCCACGCCCATCCAGTCGTAGACCGGCCACGCCTTGGTGGCGTCGAAGTCGAGGCCGACGACCGAGCCGCCGTCCTCCATGAGCGGCAGGCACGCCATCGTCAGCGACTTCAGCGAGTACGTCGAGGCGTGCACGGCGGTGGCGACGTCCTCCCAGGGCGTCTCCAGGAAGTTGCCGCCGAGCGCGGTCTGCGGCGCGAACCCGATCGCGTGGACGACGCCGTCGAGCCGGTCGAAGCCCTTGTCGCGCAGGTTCCCGGCGAGGGCGTCCAGCTGCCCGGTGTTCATCACGTCCAGCTCGATCACCGGCGGCGGGTCGTCGGGGCCGGACGGCAGCCGCTTGGCGGTCCGCGCGGTGAGCGTCGGCCGCGGGTAGGCGGTCAGCACCACCTCGGCGCCCTGCTCCTGCGCGACCCGCGCGACGTGGAACCCGATGGAGGCGTCGGTGAGGACGCCGGTCACCAGGATGCGCTTGCCCTCGAGAATTCCCATGGTCGTCAGTGCCCCATTCCCAGTCCGCCGTCGACCGGGATCACGGCCCCGGTGATGTAGGCGGCGTCCTCGCTCGCCACGAACCGCACCGCCTTCGCGATCTCCTCCGGCCGCGCGATCCGCCCCAGCGGGACCGCCGCGGTGATGGCCTTGTGCTGGTCCTCGCTGAGGACCGCCGTCATGTCGGTGTCGACGAACCCCGGCGCCACCACGTTCACCGTGATGTTGCGGGAGCCGAGCTCGCGGGCGAGGGAGCGGGCGAACCCGACCATGCCCGCCTTGGACGCGGCGTAGTTGGACTGCCCCGGCGAGCCCATCAGCCCCACGACCGACGACACCAGCACGATCCGGCCGGTGCGCTTGCGCATCATGCTCTTCACGGCCCGCTTGGCGACCCGGAACGAGCCGGTCAGGTTGGTGTCGACCACCGAGGTGAACGACTCCTCGCTCATGATCGCCAGCAGCGTGTCCTTGGTGATCCCCGCGTTGGAGACGACCACCTCGACCGGGCCCTGCTCGGCCTCCACCTTGCTGAACGCGGCGTCGACGTCCTCGGCGTCCGTGACGTCGCAGCGGACGCCGAACAGCCCCTCGGGCGGCTCGCCCGACCGGTAGGTGACGGCGACCGCGTCGCCCGCCGCGGACAGCTCGCGGGCGATGGCGAGGCCGATGCCCCGGTTACCGCCGGTCACGAGGACAGAGCGACTCATCACGGACCTCTCGTCTGCTTGTCTGCTTGCGTACTGTGACTCGCGGCACGACCCTAGCGGCCCGCACCCCGCCCTGCGGATGTGCCGAACCGACAAGATCCGCCGACCCCGCTTTGTTCTCGATCACCGGGCGGGCCTGCGGGTAGGTTGCTGAAGGTGCATGACATCGATCCCGCCTTCACCGCGCTGCCGCTTCGCGCGCTGGCCGACGCGGCCCTCACCCGGGCCCGGGAGCTGGGCGCCGAGCACGCCGACTTCCGCCTCGAGCGCATCCGCAGCCAGACGCTCCGGCTGCACGACGCCGCCCTGGAGACCGCCCTGGACGCCGACGACGTGGGCCTGTCGGTCCGGGTCGTCAAGGACGGCACCTGGGGCTTCGCCGCCGGCATCGACCTCACCCCGGACGGCGCGGCCCGCGTCGCCGCGCGGGCCGTCGAGGTCGCCGCCGTCGCGCGGCCCGTCAACCGCGAGCCCATCGAACTGGCGCCCGAACCCGTCCACGGGGAGCGGACCTGGGTCTCGGCGTACGAGACCGACCCGTTCGACGTGCCGACCGCCGACAAGGTCGCGCTGCTGTCGGGGTGGAGCCGCCGGCTGCTCACCGACGACCGCGTCGACCACGTGGACGCGACGCTCCTGCAGGTCAGGGAGAACAAGTTCTTCGCCGACCTCGCCGGGACCGTCACCACCCAGCAGCGCGTCCGGCTGCACCCCGTCATCAACGCGGTCGGCATCGCCGGCGGCCTCTTCGACACGATGCGGACCCTCGCCCCGCCCGCCGGGTACGGGTGGGAGTGGCTGTCCGGCGAGCACTGGGACTGGGACGGTGAACTGGCCCGCATCCCCGAGCTGCTCGCCGAGAAGCTCGCCGCGCCGTCGGTCGACCCGGGCACCTACGACGTCGTCGTCGACCCGTCCAACCTGTGGCTGACCATCCACGAGTCGATCGGGCACGCCACCGAACTGGACCGGGCGCTCGGCTACGAGGCCGCCTACGCCGGGACCTCGTTCGCCACGCCCGACAGGCTCGGCACCATGCGGTACGGCTCCGAGGTCATGAACATCACCGGGGACCGCACCACCGAGCACGGCCTGGCCACCATCGGCTACGACGACGAGGGCGTGGCGACGCAGTCGTTCGACATCGTGTCGGAGGGCCTGTTCACCGGATACCAGACCGACCGGCGCATCGCCCGCCTCACCGGCGCCGACCGCTCCAACGGCTGCGCGTTCGCCGACGCCGCGTCCAGCATGCCGATCCAGCGGATGGCGAACGTCTCGCTGCGGCCCGCCGAGGGCGGCCCGTCCACCGACGAGCTGATCTCCGGCGTGGAGCGCGGCATCTACATCGCCGGCGACAAGAGCTGGTCGATCGACATGCAGCGGTACAACTTCCAGTTCACCGGGCAGCGCTTCTACCGGATCGAGAACGGGCGGCTGGCCGGGCAGCTCCGCGACGTCGCCTACCAGGCCACCACCACCGACTTCTGGAACTCGATGGAGGCCGTCGGCGGCCCGCAGACCTACGTGCTCGGCGGCGCCTTCAACTGCGGCAAGGGCCAGCCGGGGCAGGTCGCGCCGGTCAGCCACGGCTGCCCGTCCGCGCTGTTCCGCGGCGTCAACATCCTCAACACGCTGAAGGAGGCGGGCCAGTGAGCGGCATCAGGCCGCAGGAGGCCGTCGAGCGGGCCCTGGCGCTGTCGCGGACCGACGACTGCATCGTCATCGCCGACGAGGCGAGCACCGCGAACCTGCGGTGGGCGGGCAACACCCTCACCACCAACGGGGTGACCCGCTCCAGCCGCCTCACCGTCATCGCGCTGCGCGGCACCGCCGACGGCGTCGCGGCGGGCGTGGTGTCGCGGTCGGCGGTCGGCGCCGACGGCATCGAGGACCTCGTCCGCGCCGCCGAGGCCGACGCCGCCGGCAACGACCCCGCCGAGGACGCCGGGCCGCTGGTCACCGGGGGCCCGGCCGGCGGCGGGTGGGACGACGACCCGGCCGAGACCGGCATCGGCGTGTTCGAGGGCTTCGCGCCCGCGCTCGGCGAGGCGTTCGCCGCCGCGCAGGCCGCCGACCGGCGCCTGTACGGGTTCGCCAACCACGTCCTGACCTCGACGTTCCTCGGCACCTCGGCGGGGCTGCGGCTCCGGCACGACCAGCCGACCGGGCTGCTGGAGCTGAACGCCAAGGGCGCGGGCGGCTCGGCGTGGGCCGGCGTCGGCACCCGCGACTTCACCGACGTGGACGTCGCCGCCCTCACCGGCGGCCTCGCCCGGCGGCTGGAGTGGGGCGAGCGGCGGGTGGACCTGCCCGCCGGGCGGTACGAGACGATCCTGCCGCCGTCCGCCGTCGCCGACCTGATGATCTACCTGTACTGGTCGGCGGGCGCGCAGGACGCGCACGACGGCCGGACGGTGTTCAGCGCCCCCGGCGGCGGCACCCGTATCGGGGAGCGGCTCGCGACGCTGCCCGTCACGCTGTCCAGCGACCCGGCCGCCGCCGGGATGGAGTGCGCCCCGTTCGTCGTCGCGCACGCCTCGGGACGCGAGGCGTCGGTGTTCGACAACGGGCTCCCGCTCGGCGCCACCGACTGGATCCGGGACGGGGAGCTCACGTCCCTCACCCAGACCCGGCACTCGGCGGAGCGGACCGGGCTGCCGGTCACCCCGCCCGTCGACAACCTGGCCCTCACCGGCCCGGACGGCGGCGCGTCCCTGGAGGAGATGGTCGCCCGCACCGAGCGCGGGCTGCTGCTGACCTGCCTCTGGTACATCCGCGAGGTCGACCCGCAGAGCCTGCTGCTGACCGGCCTCACCCGCGACGGCGTCTACCTCGTCGAGGACGGCGAGGTCGTCGGGGCGGTGAACAACTTCCGGTTCAACGAGAGCCCCGTCGACCTGCTGTCGCGGCTCGCCGAGGTCGGGGAGACCGGGCCGACGCTGCCGCGCGAGTGGTCCGACTACTTCACCCGCGCCGCGATGCCCGCGGTCAGGGTCCCGGACTTCAACATGTCGACGGTCTCGCAGGCGTCCTGACACCCGCTCTGGACGCGTACAGGGCCCGCTCCCGGCCGGGAGCGGGCCCTGCGCGCGTCCACGGCGGGCTGTCCGCGCCCC
>NZ_JBEYTW010000188.1:0-4747 GCF_040643275.1 Spirillospora sp. NPDC047418 | reverse complement strand
CGTACGTCACTTGAACCTCGCAGATACCTGTAAGGCACGTAGCTCAATCCCGCACGTACCTCACGTAACAGACAGCCAACGAGTCATCAAGATAATCGCCGGCCCACTCGCATTACTCGCGCTGACGATGAGAGATGGCAAGGCCGTGGACGGTCAGGCCGAAGCCATCATCCGCATCTGCACCTGGCTCGACCGATGGCGACAGGACGACGCCTCCTGCCCCTGGTGGCCCTACTGGGTCGCCCGTGCGCAGTTGAGCGGCGCTCAGCCGACTCCGTCGAGGCCGTCGCGCCCATCCTGGTGCTACGGAACCGCAGGCGTTGCGCGTGCACAGCAGTTGGCGGCCCTCGCCGTCGGTGACCAGGAGCGCCGGGGGATGGCTGAATGCGCCATTGTCGGCGCCCTAACCGATCCACTACAGCTCGCCGCGATAACCGATGCGTCGCTGTGCCATGGCCATGCGGGCCTGGCCCATATCGCGACCCGTTGTGCCGCCGACGCGAGTATCCACATGTCGAGATTCCAACCGTCGCCGCTGCAAGCGCTGATCGAGGACGGCACCGATGCGCAACGACTCGCCGCGGAACTCCTCCGGCCACCAGGTGGATGCTTCGGATTCCTCGAAGGGGCCGCAGGCGTTGCTCTCACCCTCCACGCAGCATCGTCCGACTTGCCGCCCGTCTCAGGCTGGGACTCATGCCTACTGATCGCCTGAACAGTGCCTTCGAGGAAGGAATGACCATGGACACCGGCGACTGGCCGCAGGTCGTCATCGACTTCCCCGACTGGCGTACGGCCGAGGACACCGCAGTGAACGTCCTGCGCCCCGCACTGACCGGCGCAGAAGAACACGGCCTGATCCGCCGCTGGTTCTTCATCCGCAAAGCACCGTCCTGGCGAGTTCGCTACCTGCCCGCCGACGATTCCGTCCGGACGTACTTCACGGACGTTCTGAATCGTGCGACGTCGGAGAACCGGCTCTCGGGCTGGAGGACGGGCATCTACGAGCCTGAATCAGTCGCGTTCGGCGGCGAGGCCGGCATGCGAGTCGCCCACGAGCTGTTCCATCACGACAGCCGCCACGTCCTCACGCACCTGGCGCGACCGCCGGCCAGCCGAACTCTGGGGTGCCGGGAATTGGGCGTCCTGCTGTGCAGCGTGCTGATGCGCGCCGCCGGACAAGACTGGTACGAGCAAGGAGACGTCTGGAGACGCGTCGCCCGGCAACGTCCCATCCAGCTCGGCCGCTCCCCGTCCCCGCAGCTGAGGACGGCCGTGCACAAGCTCATGACCGTCGACGTCGGACCAGGCAGCGACCTCGTCAATGAAGGTCCTCTCGCCGACATCGCCCCCTGGATCTCGGTCTTCGAGCAGGCAGGACAACGGCTGGCCGAACTCGCCGGGCACGGAGCACTCGAACGCGGGCTGCGGGCCGTCCTGACCCACCACGTCATCTTCCAGTGGAACCGCCTTGGCCTTCCCTACATCGATCAGCACACTCTGGCCCTACTGACAAGCGAGGTAGTCATGGGAACCCTGCACGACGGCGCGTCAACGCCAGGCGCGGACGGCGGCGCCCCTAGTGTCCCCGAGGTGGACACCCAGACCCGCCGAACGCCCGACCTCAGCGAGGAAACCGCGACCCGTCTGCGGAACGCCCTCGTTGACAAGCTGCGCGACGAGGGGACGGTGCGCAGCGAGCGGGTAGAGGCCGCCCTCCGCGCCGTTCCCCGGCACGCGTTCGTTCCCGGCGTTCCGCTTGAGCGGGCTTACGCCGACGATGCCGTCTACACCAAGCAGGACGGTGCTGGCGTCTCGATCAGCGCCGCGTCCCAGCCGACGGTCGTCGCGATGATGCTCGAACAGCTCCAGCCGGCGCCCGGTCAGCGCGTCCTCGAACTCGGAGCCGGTACGGGATACAACGCGGCTCTCCTCGCACACCTGGTAGGGGACGAAGGCCACGTCACCACGATCGATGTTGACGACGACATCGTCACCGGCGCTCAGAACGGCCTCGCCGCCGCCGGAACCAAGAACGTCCAAGTCCTCCTCGCCGACGGCGCGCTCGGCCATCCCGAAGGGGCACCCTACGAGCGGATCATCGCCACAGTCGGAGCGGGTGACCTGCCCCTGCCGTGGCTGGACCAACTCGCCCCCGGCGGCCGGCTCGTCGTCCCGCTGCGGCTGCGCGGAGGCGTATCCCGTTCGATCGCCTTCGATCACGGCAGCGACGACGGGCGCTGGCTGAGCCGCAACAGCCTGTTGTGCACGTTCATGCCCCTGCGGGGCATCGCCGACGACGCGCGCCGCATTACCCGGCTGACCGCCGACGGAACGGTGTGCCTTCACGCCAACCGCGAGCAGGCCGTGGACGAGTCGTTGCTGAGCGGCGTCCTGGAGACCCCGCGCAGCGAGGCGTGGACAGGAGTGCTGTTCAGGGCGGACGAATCATTCGAATGGCTCGATCTTTGGCTCACGTGCGTCATGGACAACGCGTTGAGCCGGATGCCAGTCGAGCATGCGGCGATCGACGAAGGCCTGGTTCGCCCCCAGTTCGGCTGGGGCGCTATGGCGGTGGCCGACAAGGGCGACCTCGCGTATCTCACCCTCCGTCCGCAGGATCCGGACGCGCCGAGCGGCAACCGCCGGATGTACGAGGTCGGGGTCATCGGTCACGGCCCGACCGGACGCGCCCTGACCAACCGTGTGGCGGACGCCATCGGTACCTGGGACCAGGACTACCGATCCCGGCCCGTCGAGTTCGAGATCGCGCCGGTCGAAGCGGCGGCGCAGGCGGTGGAGCCGGTACCCGGCCGGTTCGTCTTCGAGCGTCCGAACACACGCCTCATCATCACCTGGCAATGACACTCGCGCTGAGTCGGGCCGCACGGGCATTCCCTCTCGTCGCTCGCCCCAGGCCAGCGTGCCGGCCGCTTGAGGAACGAATCCGTGAGGTCACGGGCTTCGCGCGAACCGCAACCGGAGCGGCTGACGCCGCTGATCGGCTCGCGGCGGCTGCGGCAGCACAGAACCGTGCGGCCTTGATCGCCAGCGACTGCGGCATGCCCGAACTCGCCGGCTCCCTGTGCCGACAGCAATTCGAGCTGTTCATGTGCGCTCGGCCGTTGACCGCACGAACGGCAAGATACGCGCTGGAACCCCTTGTCAACCTCTCACGGCTTCGGATCCGGGCTGGAAATCCGGATGCGGCCTGTAACCAGCTCGGAGAGTTGTATCGAGCCGTCCGGATGAGGGAACCCGCAAGGATCGACGGCCGGGAGCTACCGCTCGGCGAGCTGACCGGTTTGGGGGAAGAGCACCGCGACCTGTGCCAATGGTTATGGGGCGTCGTGCTCGCCGACGGCATCCGCGCCCTGGTCGCGGCGGGCAGGTGGGAGCAGGCGGCCGGATTCGCACAGCAGCATCGGGGTGTCGGCCGCCGGCTCCTGGACGGACGGCAGGCCGCCATCGTCACCCAGGCGCTCGGTGGAGACCCGGAGACAGCGTTGGCGACCCTCGAACAAAGCACTGCCACAGAGGCGTGGGAACAGGCCGTGGCGGCGTGCGTGACCATGTTCTGCTTGCGCGCTGCCAGACACCCGCCGTGGGCCGCAAACGTGACTCCGGTCGAGGAATACCTGGCCCTGGAGCCGAATCCGGGACTTGCGACCTTCCGTGTCCGCATGGCCCTTACTGCGGTCTGCCTCTGTGGCGCTGAAGAGCCCGCTTACGGCGAGCCAATAGTCAGTCGCATTGTGAGTGAGGTTTTGGACGTCGAGGACGGCTACGTTGCGCGAGACCTCCTACGACATCGCGATCTCAAGGGAAAGCTCACCGCAGCTCAAGAGGCACACCTTGCCTCAACTGTGCAGTCTGCTGGCCTTGGCCGAGGTGCCATACCAGAACCACTGAGTACCGAAATGTCCGCAGCGGTCGAAGAGAGTAGGCGCGCTACGGCAGAAATTCTGTATAGATCCAAGCCGCCCGGCTCCTCTAAAGATGCGGCCCTTCTTCGCTGAACCCTGCCTCACCGGACTAGTGGCGGTAGTCGACACTTGACCCGGCGTGAGAGGTGCTCATTAATGGGCGCTGTCAATCACGTCATTCGGTTGCGTCGCCGTACTCGGCGCAGCCGAAGAAGGGAACGGAAAAGTGGAAAACGGAACCTGGGGCTTGTGTTCTCCCGGTGAATGGCTGCGGGGTTCTGAGCCGATGCGGTGGCGTCGGGTCTACCCCGGTCGGCCCGATCAGGTGCGTGTGGCGCGGGTGTTCGCGGCGACGCTGTTCGAGGGGACCGGGCGAGAGGAGGACGTGGCCGTGGTGGTGGCCGAGCTGTCCACTAACGCGGTCCGGCATTCGCGGTCGGGCACCGACCGGGGCTGGTTCGGCCTGGAGGTCACGCTGTCCGAGGTCGCCTACATCGCGGTGACCGACCTGGGTGGGGGCTGCGTGCCCACGATCCGGTCGGAGACGCCGGGGTGCGAGCCGCGGGTGGGCGGCTACGGCCTGCTCACGGTGTCCAAGCTGGCCCTGGCGATGGGGGTGCACGGCAGCGCCGAAAACGGCTTCACCGTGTGGGCCGACATGGACCTGCGCCGCCACGCCCAGAACGGCCCGGGGCAGCAGGTGACGCTGGCGTCGTAGGGAGGGCCCAGCCTGTCGGTAGCAGGCTGGCCCCTCGGGGACAGCGTAGAAGACGCTGCTCGTACCGGAGACCCCGTCCCGCAGGCCCGCCTGGTCAGGTCTG
>NZ_JBEYTW010000187.1:0-4880 GCF_040643275.1 Spirillospora sp. NPDC047418 | reverse complement strand
CAGGCTCCGCTGCAGCCCCGGCAAGGCCGGCCACCTGGTCAAAGCCATTGCCGTCCTTCAGAACTACGAAGCCACCCGAGGATGAAAAAGGCTCATTGAAGATGTGGCTCCCAGCCTCCTTGCCGCGTACCGCCGGGCCTGTCCCACAATGGGCGGCAGGGCCGATGTCTACATTGGTTTCTTCGAGCGTGGCCTCGACCTGCTCGATGAGGGCGGCACCCTGGCGTTCATCTGTGCCGACCGCTGGATGCGGAACCAGTATGGGCGCCGTTTGCGGGAGAAGATCGTCAAGGGCGGCTTCGCCGTTGACTCCTGTTTGGTGATGCACGACGTCGCCGCGTTCGAGAACGAGGTGTCCGCTTACCCGGCGATCACGGTTCTCACACGTGGTCCGCAAGGCGAGGTGGGCATCGGTGAAGCGGGCGAGACCTTCGACCCCGCATCCGCTAGGGACTTCGCGTCCTGGTCGTGTCTTCGGACGCGTAGCCCACTCCACAGCGCAGCCGTTCGGGGGTCGCGCCTGCCGCATTGGCACCGCACCGCCGACTCATGGCCGGATGGAACTCCCGAGGCCCTGGCTTGGCTTGAGGACTTGCAGGACCGGCATCCGCCGCTCGAAGATCGCGAGGCCGGCACCAGGATAGGGATCGGTGTCGCGACGGGAGCCGACGCGGTATACATCACTCAAGACGCCGAGGCGGCCGAGCCGGAACGCATACTGCCGCTCGCCATGTCCGCTGATGTAAAGAGCGGCACCTATGCCTGGACGGGGCATTACCTGGTCAATCCATGGGACGAGGACGGTCTCGTCGACCTGGATGAATGGCCCCGGTTGTCCGAGTACCTCAACCAGAACGCGACCGCCGTCCTGCGCCGTTCGATCTCGAAGCGGTCACCCACGAGTTGGTTCCGCACCATCGACCGCGTCACCTCGTCCCTCACCAGTCGGCCGAAGCTTCTTCTCGAAGATATGAAGCGGCAGCCGAATCCCGTGCTTGAGCCGGGTGGTCACTACCCGCACCACAATCTCTACTACCTGGTGTCCCAAGAGTGGGACCTGGAGGTCTTGGGCGGCCTCCTCCTCTCTGCGGTGGTAGAGCGCCAGATCGCGGCGTACTGCGTGAAGATGCGCGGCAACACCTTGCGCTTTCAGGCTCAGTATCTTCGCAGAGTCCATGCTCCGCGGCCCGCGGAGATCCCCGCGGACATAGCAGATGAACTCGTCGTGGCATTCAGGGCTCGCGATAGGGCCGCAGCCACGGCCGCGGCCCTGGCTGCCTACAAGATGAGCGCGCTTCCCTAGTTTTCGTCTCCTCCCCCCGGAGCAGTCCATGGGCCAGACGGCCGAGCAAAGAGTGCAGCTTGCTCTTGAACACTGGGTTCAAGTGCGTCGCGAGCAGCAAGAGAAATCCAGGGTCAGCGGCAACGCCCAGGAGGGCAACCGATCAGCGGTCACCGGTGCTGGGCACCTCGACGGGCTGAACACCCGGATTGTGGACGAGATACGGAGCACAGGTGCGTCCGGCCTGGAGATCCGAACCAATCCAAAAGCCACCTTGCCGGGGTACTACCGGCCGTCCAAGGCGTGGGATCTGCTCGTGCTCCAGCACGGCTGCCCCGTGCTCGTCGTGGAGTACAAATCGATGAAGGGAAGCGAGGGAAGGAACCTTAACAATCGTGCCGACGAGATATTCGGGATGGCCGAGGACCTTCGGCAGGCGGAACTCAACGGGCGGCTCCCCAAGAATCTGCGTCGAGCCTATGTGTTCGTTATGGGCCTCACCCTCGAGAGCCTCAACCCGGTGGAGGTCCAGACCGCCTTCGGTGGAGCCGACCCGATCTTTGACGGGCGCTCCTACTTCGAACGGTCGGTGATCATGTGTCATCGGATGCGCGAGTCGAGCCTGTTCCACCTGACCTGGGCCGTCGGCGTCCGGGAGGATCCGGTCAGTTGGTACGAGCCGAACCCCGAAGTCGGCTGGCGGCGTTTCGCCGCTGATCTGCAGGGGGCCTTCGGTGGCAGTGTCCCCGTGCCTCCAGAAGTTCCCTGATCCCGGCCAGGGAGCGCTGGGCGGGGTGGCTAGTACCTGGGCTTGAGGGAGTAGATCGTCAGGCTGGTGAGCGGGGCCAGGACCAGGTAGTAGACGGCCCACATGATCAGGAGTGGGGTCAGCCAGCCGGCGTCCTGGCGTCCGCCGCGCTCTGTTGTGCAGTACATCGATATGTCGGTGCCTCTGCCCACGTGCTCGGAGACGACGAACGGGTCGGTGTAGGGGGCATCGCACAGCCATCGCGCCGTGAAGGTGACCTGGTCTGGCGCCAGAGTGGTGCTCATGAGCACCAGCAAGGCGGTTACGGGCACCATGACGGCGAGTGTGATGACCGCGGCGAGCCGGGGGCTCAAGACCGGGTCACCTTGGTGAAGCGGCCGTTCGCCTTGAAGGTAACCACGGCGTCCGCGCGGGAGGACGAGACGGCGACGCTGATCTTCGGGGCGGAGGCGGTCCGGGTCACTTCGATCGTTTCGACGTAGCCCTCGTAGTACTTCGTCTCGGCCAGGGCCGTGTCGACCATTTTCACGACGTCCTCGAGTGCGGGCACGTCCCGGACGGTGAAGGACATGCGGTCCAGGTCTTCGGCTGCGCTGACCTTCACGGGGGACGGACCGTCGAGGTCGTCTTCGGTGAACGTGAGTTCGTCCACCTGGTCGGGATGCCGGGGGAGGCGGAGGCGGGCGGTCACGCTGGCGTCCTCGGACTTGAGGACGAGCCTGGTGAGGGTGAGGCGGTCCGTCCCGTAGTGCTGGGAGAAGGCGGCCATCGCGTCGCGCACGAGTGCCGCGGTCAGCCCGCCGCCGCGTGACCGCATCTCCGCCACGAACTCGTCATGAGGCATCGCGCCGCAGGCGGAGGTCACGGTCGCCAGCGCCAGAGCCGACGTCAGACACGCGCCGGGGCGCTTGATGGGGGGGCACGCGGTGATCTTAGCCGCAGCCGTTCTGGCGCTCGGCGGTGTCGGCGGATCTTCGTGCGTGGTGTGAGGCGGGCGGGGAAATCGGGGGTGGTTTGGAGCGAAAGGGATCGGGCGTTGCGGCGGAGTTGGGGTGACAGCCGGATACATGATCCCGGAGGGTTCCCCCATGGCCTATCCCGTGGATGCGCCGCCCGATGACGACCGAAGGTCGGAGTCAGCAGGTGCGCATCACGCGGTGAATGCGGAGGACGCGCGGCTCATCAGCGAGTCGTTGCGCGATCCCGAGCAATTCACCGCCGTCTACGACCGTCATTACACGGTCGTCTTTCGCTACGTCGCGGGCCGTCTCGGCTCGCAGCCGGCCGACGACATCGCCGCCGAGACCTTCCTGGTCGCGTTCCGGCGGCGCAGGAGCTTCGACCAGGGCAAGGGCACGGTGCGGTCCTGGCTCTTCGGGATCGCGACGAAGCTCGTGTCGCAGCACCGCCGCGCCGAGACCCGCCGCTACCGGGCGCTCGCCAGGGTCGGGGCCGATCCCGCGGTCGGCAGCCACGAAGAGCAGGTCGTCACGTGGGTGACGGCTGAGGGCCTCCAGCCGCAGCTGGCCCGGGCGCTCGCCGCACTGTCGGCGAAGGAGCGCGATGTGGTGCTCCTCGTCGCGTTGAGCGGGCTCGGCCACGACGAGGTCGCGGCCGCGCTCGGCATCCCGTACGGCACGGTCGGCTCCCGCCTCAACCGCGCGCGCCGCAAGCTGCGCGCCGCCCTCGAACTGGAAGGTCTGTAGCGATGGACGAAATGCGGATGATCAGCACGCTGCTCGACGAGCGGCCGTCCGAGCGGTCGGTCGAGGAGGGACGCGCGCGGCTGGAGCGGGAGGTCCGGTCGCGGAGGCGGGCGCCCCGGTTCTCGATGCCGCGCTGGAGCATCGCGGCTCCGGTGCTGGCCGCCGGGACGGTCGCCGCGGTGACCGCCATCGCCGTCGGGATGTCGTCGGGCACCACTCCCGACACGACGGGGCCGGTGTCGGCCCGTACCGTGCTGCTCTCGGCGGCGTCGACGGTCGAGCGGGCGCCGCTCACCCAGGGAAAGTACTGGCACGTGGTGTCGCAGGAGCGCGCCAGGGTGATCGTGGGTAAGGGCATGTTCGACTCCACCTCGCAGACAGGATGGTGGGACGCCGGGCCCGGCCGCGAGGCGTGGTCCGCCACCCGCAGCCTGGGCAGCCGCTACCTCGGCCCCGCGCCGAAGGGCGGGCCGACGGTCGTAGACAACGGCGGCAAGCCGCAGCCGGAACGCACCACCGACAGCGGTCCGACCGGCTGGACGAAGGTCAAGGTGCCGGGCGGGCACGCGTTCCGCCTGCAGGAGTGGGGCAGTGTCACGCCGCCGGACGTGCGCGAACTGCCGGAGGACCCGCAGGGCCTCAAGACCTTCCTGGCGCAGGCGCTCAAGCGGTCGGTGCGGGCCGACGGCGGCTCGATCGACCCGGCGGAATGGCTGTTCGCCAACGCGCAGAAGATCGGCACCACGCCCGCGTCGCCGAAGACGCTCGGCGCGGCCTACCGGCTGCTCGCCACCGACCCGGGGCTCCGCGTCGTCGGCCAGGTCACCGACCCGCTCGGCCGGAAGGGGACGGCGATCGCCCGACCGGTCGCCGAGGGCGGCCAGGGCGAGGAGTGGCTGGTGATCGACCCGGCGACCGGGCGGATGCTCGCGCACGAGGACGTCCGCAAGCCCGCGACCGTGACCGGCTACCGCGCGATCGTCTCCTACGGCTGGACGAACACGGTCCCGGACTACCCGCGCGGCACGGTCGGCTAGCACGGGCCGAGCGGTCCACCAAGGTTCACCGGCTGCGTTGACCTGCGGCGTGTTGTTGTTATGAGCGCGTCGAAAACAACAACACG
>NZ_JBEYTW010000186.1:0-5361 GCF_040643275.1 Spirillospora sp. NPDC047418 | reverse complement strand
GGCTCCACACCTACAATCACCACCGCGGACACACCGCACTCGGCGGCCGCCCACCCGCCAGCCGTGTCCACAACCTCACGAGTGAGTACACCTAGCCGCGGTCCGCTCCGCCCGCCGAGGAAACGGAACGGGCCGCCCCTTCGCGGAGCGGCCCGTTTCGCGGTGCGGGTTACTTGCTGATCAGGTTGCGGAGGACGTACTGGAGGATGCCGCCGTGGCGGTAGTACTCCGCCTCGCCCGGGGTGTCGATGCGGACGGTGGCGGTGAACTCCTTGTCGCCGGCCTTCACGGTGACCTCGTCCGGGACGCCGCCCCCGTTCATCGCGGTGACGCCCGTGATGTCGAAGGTCTCGGTGCCGGTGAGGCCGAGCGAATCGGCGGACTCGCCGTCCTTGAACTGCAGCGGCAGGACGCCGAGGCCGATCAGGTTGGAGCGGTGGATGCGCTCGTAGGACTGCGCGATGACGGCGCGGACGCCGAGCAGCGCGGTGCCCTTGGCCGCCCAGTCGCGCGACGAGCCGGAGCCGTACTCCTTGCCCGCGATGACGACGAGCGGGATGTCCTGCTCGATGTAGTTGCGGGAGGCGTCGTAGATGAACGCCTGCGGCGAGCCGTCCCGGGTGAAGTCGCGGGTGTAGCCGCCCTCGACGTCGTCCAGGAGCTGGTTGCGGAGCCGGATGTTGGCGAACGTCCCGCGGATCATGACCTCGTGGTTGCCGCGGCGCGAGCCGTAGGAGTTGAAGTCCCTGATCTCGACGCCGTTGTCCTGGAGGTACTGCGCGGCGGGCGTGCCGACCTTGATGGCCCCGGCCGGGGAGATGTGGTCGGTGGTGACCGAGTCGCCCAGCTTCGCCAGCACTCGGGCGCCGTGAATGTCGGTGACCGGCTCCGGCTCGGCGCCCATGCCGTCGAAGTACGGGGCCTTCCGCACGTAGGTGGACGAGCCGTCCCACTCGAACAGGTCGCCGGTCGGGATGTCGAGGCCGGTCCACCGCTCGTCGCCCTTGAAGACGTCGGCGTAGCTCTCGGTGAACATCTCCTGGCCGATGGACGACTCGACGATCGCCGAGACCTCTTCCGGCGCGGGCCACAGGTCGCGCAGGTAGACCGGGCCGTCGGTGCCCTCGGCGATCGGGTCGTTGAGGATGTCGATGTCCATCGTCCCGGCCAGCGCGTAGGCGATGACCAGCGGCGGCGACGCGAGGTAGTTCATCTTCACGTCGGGGCTGATGCGGCCCTCGAAGTTGCGGTTGCCGGACAGCACCGCAGTGACCGCGAGGTCGTTGTCGTTGACGGCCTTGGAGATCGCCGGCTGCAGCGGACCGGTGTTGCCGATGCAGGTGGTGCAGCCGTACCCGACCAGGTTGAAGCCGATCTTGTCGAGGTACGGGGTGAGGCCGGCGCGGTCGTAGTAGTCGGTGACGACCTGCGACCCGGGGGCGAGCGAGGTCTTGACCCACGGCTTGCGGGTGAGGCCCCGCTCGACGGCGTTCTTCGCCAGCAGCGCCGCGGCAATCATCACGTACGGGTTGGACGTGTTGGTGCAGGACGTGATGGCCGCGACGGCGACGTGCCCGTGGTCGAGCTCGAACTCCGTCCCGTCCTCCAGCTTCACCGCGATGCGCTTGTGCGGCCGGCCGGACCCGTTGGCGTCGACGTGCCGGGGCTTGTCGCCCGCGGTCTCCTGCGTGATCGCCGGGGTGTCCGAGGCCGGGAAGCTCTCGTTGGACGCCTCGTCCAGCGCACCGAGGACGCTCTGCACGTAGTTCTGCACATCGCGCCGCCAGGTCGCCTTGGCGTTGGACAGGGAGATGCGGTCCTGCGGGCGCTTTGGGCCGGCCAGCGACGGGACGACCGTGCCGAGGTCGAGTTCCAGGTACTCGGAGAACTCGGGCTCCACCGACGGGTCGAGCCACATGCCCTGCGCCTTGGCGTACGCCTCGACGAGCGAGATCTGCTCCTCGTCCCGCCCGGTGAGGCGCAGGTACTTCAGCGTCTCGTCGTCGATCGGGAAGATGGCGCAGGTGGAGCCGAACTCGGGGCTCATGTTGCCGATCGTGGCGCGGTTGGCCAGCGGCAGCGCGTGCACGCCCTCGCCGTAGAACTCGACGAACTTGCCGACCACTCCGTGCTCGCGCAGCATCTCGGTGATGGTGAGCACCAGGTCGGTGGCGGTCGTCCCGGCGGGCAGCCCGCCGGTCAGCTTGAAGCCCACCACGCGCGGGATGAGCATCGAGATCGGCTGCCCGAGCATCGCGGCCTCCGCCTCGATGCCGCCGACGCCCCACCCGAGAACGCCGATGCCGTTCTCCATCGTGGTGTGCGAGTCGGTGCCGACGCAGGTGTCCGGGTAGGCGACGCCGTTCCGGTCGAACACCACGCGCGCCAGGTGCTCGATGTTCACCTGGTGGACGATGCCGGTGCCGGGCGGGACGACCTTGAACTCGTCGAACGCCGTCTGCCCCCACCGCAGGAACTGGTAGCGCTCCTTGTTGCGCTCGTACTCCCGCTGCACGTTCCGCTCGAACGCCTGCGCCGTCCCGAAGTAGTCGACGATCACCGAGTGGTCGATGACCATCTCGGCCGGCGCCAGCGGGTTGATCTTCGTGGGGTCGCCGCCGAGGTCGCGTACGGCCTCGCGCATCGTGGCGAGGTCGACCACGCACGGGACGCCGGTGAAGTCCTGCATGATCACCCGGGCGGGGGTGAACTGGATCTCCTTGCTCGGCTGCGCCTGCGAGTCCCACTGGGCGAGCGCGCGGATGTGGTCGGCGGTGACGTTCGCGCCGTCCTCGGTGCGCAGCAGGTTCTCCAGCAGCACCTTCAGGCTGTACGGGAGACGGGCCGCGCCCTCGACGGCGTCCAGCCGATAGATGTCGTACGACTTGTCGCCAACCTGCAGCTTGTCAAGGCTGCCGAAGCTGTTCGCGGACACGGACTCCTCCTCCATCGCCACCGCGCGTCCGGTCCGGGACATGAGCGCGCGGCGCTCTGCTTGATCTTCACGTGTGCCCGTCCCCTGGGCCGGCACAGAGCGGCGGGACGGGTGCTCGTCTACCTTGATCCTGCCTTAGTCGGCCCCATCACCCATAACCAGGGCCGCCTAACTTCCGCAGCTTTTCTCTCGACGTCAAGCTATCCCCAATTTATCTCGACATCAAGCTACTTGCCCCCGCCCGGCCGGTCGGGGCGGACGATGAACCAGGCACCCGACGGCGTCACCCAGATCAGCAGGCCGGGCCACACTTGGACGAGCCGCCAGTCGGGGCGCTGTTTCAACCTGTGGTGGCGTCGGCAGAGGGGCGCGAGGTTGCAGCGGCATGTGGTCCCGGGCCGCCACGGCACCGTGTGGTCGAGGTCGCAGCGGTGGGACGGCTGGTTGCAGCTCGGAAACACGCAGGTCTCGTGCCGGGCCTCGACCTCCCTCCGCATCGCCGCCGGGGGCCGGTAGCCGGGCCGACCGTGCACCTCGTCACCCCCTCGGCACGCCGCCTCCCGGCTTCGGCAAGGTCATGGCGGATGCGCTGTACGGCATCGGGCAACTCGCGCGAGGGAACGCGGCCGCTCACATGGTCCAACCGCTGACCGATGACGTCCGCCAACATCGAGACCTCGGCCTCAGCGCCCGAGGCTCGACGGCCACCGTCCGCGCTGGTCGAGACGGGAGACACCCCGCCGGACGGAGCGGGAGATGCAGCGGCCGAACCCGACATAGGAGCCCCCTGCGCCGTCAGGGCAGCGGCAGGAGCCGAAGGGGCGGTACGGGTCTGGGCCAGGAGGGCGCGAATGGCGTCGGGAAGTTCGGCACCTTGCAGCAGTTGAATGGCCAGGTCGGCACGGATGTTCTGCAAGGGACGGGTGTCGCCGTCGGACTTGATGCCATGGGCGGCAGCGGTGATCTTGTTGTAGATGGCGTGGGCGTCCTCAGGGGCCAGGTCCCACAGCGCCAGAGCGGACGTCCCGGCCGGGGTGTCCCACAGTTCCAGGCGCCGCTGCCGGACGGCTTCCCGCTTGCGTTCCTCCACAGCCTCCGGCGCCAGACGCTGGACGATTCGCCTGATCCGGCGGCGGAGTTGCCCCGTGGTCTGAGTGGACGCCTTCTCCAGCGCCACCGCTTGGACCCGCTGGGTGATCTGCTCGGGAAGGCTGTCGGTCAGGTCGCTGATGACGCGGGCCTTGGCCAGGTCGACCCGTCCGGCCTCCAGCGCGGCGCCGGTGTCGGCGAGCGGGCCGGTGAGCTGGTCGGCGAGGTGGAGAAGAGCGGCCGAGGCGTTGCTCGTGACCGTGAGCGCGGCGGCGACTTCCTCGGTCACCAATTCCCGGGCCTGCGCCCAGGAGGTCTGCCGACGGGCCGCAGCCGCGACCTGGAGAAGCTCATCGTCGGTCAGATCGGCCAGTCGCTCTTTTCCGCCGGACAGGCAAATGGCCAGTTGCGGCCCCGGAGGAAACCACTCCCGCCCCTCCCACTCACGCTGGACACCAAGCATCACCGAAGGCATCGACACAAGAATTCACCTCCAACAAAAATCACGCCACATTACTATCACCTTTTATTTTCCGAAACGAAAACGAGGCTCCCCCCGAGCCGCGCGCAGCGCGGCACACACCAGCAACCCCGCGCCAAGCCGCACAATGAACACCTCTCCCAGCCACCGACCGCAACCAACGTGCCAGCAACCGGCGGCAACGGAAAGAAGCGCACCCACCTTCGGAAGGCCACCGCAACCGTCCACCTACAGCAACCACACAAAAGCCGATAAAAAGAAGACCCCAGCCCCGCGCACACCCCCAGAGAAACGACAGGGGCCAACCAGAAATAAGAGATGCGACCGCCGCCGGGAGCGGACGGCGATGAGTTCCGCCAACCGGGCCGGTCTGCCCTAGCAAGACAGAACACAGCGAAGGCTCGACCTCCCGGAGGGACGTCAGATGAGGGCTGCGCAGTCCAAGAGCACGAAGCTCGACAAGGAGTTCACGGCCCGCTTGCAGAAGAGCCCTGCCAAGGGCGGGTGGACATACGTCATCTGGCCCGAGTCGGCGGAGTTCTTCAGCACACGCGGGCTCGTGAAGGTCAAGGGCACCATCGACGGGCACCCGTTCCAGGGCTCGTTCATGGCGCTCGGCGACGGCGACCACAAGTTGCCCGTGAAGGCGGAGATCCGCCAGGCGCTCGGCAAGGACGTCGGCGACGAGGTCATCGTCCACCTCGCCGAGCGCCTCGGCTAGCGCGACGCCCACCAAGGCTCACCAAATACGTTGACCTGCGGCGTGTTGTTGTTATGAGCACGTCGAAAACAACAACACGCCGCAGATCAACGACGGGGCGGCCCGGGCGGTGGGGGGGGGGGGTGGCATGGGCGG
>NZ_JBEYTW010000185.1:0-5400 GCF_040643275.1 Spirillospora sp. NPDC047418 | reverse complement strand
GGCGGCAAGGCCGTGTGGCCCGAGGACGACAAGTGCCGGCTCCTCGGCCCTGCAACGTGCCGCCGCGCTACTACGCCGCCGCCGGCGCGCCCGCCGGCAGGCGGGCGCGCCTTCGCCGTTCCCGCGGGATCAGGCCGACTTGCGGTACAGCTCGGCCACCATGAACGCCAGATCCAGCGACTGGCCCCGGTTGAGCCGCGGGTCGCACGCCGTCTCGTACCGCTGGTGCAGGTCGGCCTCGGCGAGCCCCTGGCCGCCGCCGACGCACTCGGTGACGTCGTCGCCGGTGAACTCGATGTGGATGCCGCCCGGATGGGTGCCGAGCGCCCTGTGCACCTCGAAGAAGCCCGCGACCTCGTCCAGGACGTCGTCCAGCCGCCGGGTCTTGTGCCCGCTCGGCGCCTCGAAGGTGTTGCCGTGCATCGGGTCGCAGATCCACGCGACGGGCGCGCCGCTCTGGTGCACCTTCTCGATCAGCGGCGGCAGCGCGTCCCGGATCCTGCCCGCGCCCATCCGGGTGATGAAGGTGAGCCGGCCGGGCTCGCCGTCCGGGTTCAGCCTGTCCATCAGCGCCAGCGCGTCGTCGGCGGACGTCGCCGGGCCGAGCTTCACCCCGATCGGGTTGCGGATGTGCCGCAGGAACTCGACGTGCGCCCCGTCCAGCTGCCGGGTGCGCTCGCCGATCCACAGGAAGTGCGCGGACACGTCGTAGGGCAGGCCGCTGAGGTGGTCGATGCGGGTCAGCGCCCGCTCGTACTCCAGCAACAGCGCCTCGTGGCTGGAGTAGAACTCCACCCCGTGGAACTCGTCGGGATTCGCCCCGCACGCCTTCATGAACGACAGCGCCCGCTCGATCTCGCCCGCGAGCTGCTCGTAGCGCCGTCCCGCCGGGCTCTGCTGGACGAAGTCGCGGTTCCAGGCGTGCACCTGCCGCAGGTCGGCGTAGCCGCCCTTGGTGAACGCCCGGCACAGGTTCAGCGTGACCGCCGAGCAGTGGTAGGCCTTCAGCAGCCGGTGGGGGTCGTTGCGGCGGGACTCCGCGTCGAACGCGAACCCGTTGACCGCGTCGCCCCGGTAGGCGGGCAGCTCGACGCCGCCGCGCGTCTCGACCGGCTTGGACCGCGGCTTGGCGAACTGGCCCGCCATCCGGCCGATCTTCACGACCGGCACGCTGGCCGCGTAGGTGAGCACGACCGCCATCTGCAGCAGCGTCTTCAGCTTGTTCTTCACCGCGTCGGCGTTCGACCCGCCGAACGTCTCGGCGCAGTCGCCGCCCTGCAGGACGAACGCCTCACCGCGCGCCACGTCCGCGAGCTGCGTCTTCAGCTGGTCGCACTCGCCGGCGAAGACGAGCGGCGGCTGGGCCGCCAGTTCGGCGGCGGCCGCCCGGACCTCGTCCGGGTCGTCCCAATCGGGCTGCTGGAGGGCGGGGAGCGCGCGCCAGGCGTCGAGGTCCCCGGTGACGGCGGATGTACTCACCCCGAAAGGCTATGACACCGCCCGCCCAGCAAGGGACGCCGAACCCGCGGACGCGGTGCCGCGCGCGGCCCCGGAACGGGCCGGAGGCGGCGAACCGGGCGGTCTCGTCGTGCCGACCGCCCGGTTCCCGGCGCCGGGCCTCGCGGCGCGTTCGGGCCGCGAGGCGCACAGGTCGCGACGCACTCAGGCCGCGCGGATCCCGGCGCCCGCGGTCTCCCGCGCGGAGCCGGGCGCCAGCGTCCTGCGCCCGCTCAGATCCGTCTCGTTCGCGAGCTGGCGCAGCCGCCGCAGCGAACGGTCGGTGATCTGCCGCACCCGGTTGTGGCTCAGGCCGTACCGGGCGCCGATCTGGGCGTACGACAGCGGCTGGCCGCTGTCCATCCCGAACCGGGCGCGCACGATCGCGGACTCGCGTTCCGGAAGCCGGTCGAGCAGCCGAGCGAGGCCCTCGATGTCGTCCAGCGCGAGGATCTCCGCCTCCGGCGTGACGGCGTCCGGATCCTCCAGCAGGTCGCCCATCGACGTCTCGCCGGCGTCGTCGACGGCCGCGTCCAGGCTCGCCGGGTCGCGCCGCCAGCGCAGCAGCTCGTCCACGTGCTCGGCCTCGGCGCCCAGCGTCCCGGCCAGCTCCTCGCGGGTCGGCTCCCGGCCGAGTTCCCGCCCGAGCTGGCGCTCCGCGCGCCGCAGCCGCGAAAGTTCCTCCTCCACATGGACCGGCAGCCGGATGGTGCGGGCCGTGTGGCTGAGCCCGCGCCCGATCGCCTGCCTGATCCACCATGTCGCGTATGTGGAGAACTTGAAGCCGCGGCGGTAGTCGAACTTCTCCACCGCGCGCATCAGCCCCAGGTTCCCCTCCTGAATGAGGTCGATGAGGGGCAACGAGTCGGTCGGATACTTCCGGGCGATCGAGACCACCAGCCGCAGATTGGCCTCGACGAAGCGCTGCTTCGCGCGCAGCCCCGCCGCGGCCAGCTCCTGCAGCTCCTCGCGGGTCGCGCCCGCGGGCACTCTCCCGTCCTCGAGGAGCTGCTCGGCGTACAGGCCCCCTTCGATCGCCTTGGCCAGATCGACCTCCGCCTGCGCATCGAGCAGAGGAGTACGGCCGATCCGGTCGAGGTACGCACCGACAAGATCCTTGTCGGTGACGTCGACCCTGTCGCCCTTTGTACGGGTTGCAGCCATCCTGACCCTTCTCCGGTGCGATCTCCCTGAGAGGACAACGCTAATTACCGCTCTGTGATTCCCGAACGGGAATACTGCGAGGCTGTTAGCCGCTCTACGACCTGATACCCCGACTGAGGAGAAACCGACATGGCGACGGTCACACTGACCGCTGACAACTTCGACGAGGTGGCCCAGGCCGAGGGCATCGTGCTGGTGGACTTCTGGGCGGAGTGGTGCGGACCCTGCAAGCGCTTCGCGCCCGTCTACGAGAAGTCCGCGGGCAAGCACGAGGACATCGTCTTCGCGAAGGTCGACACCGACGCCGAGCCGGAGCTGTCCGAGCGGTTCGGGATCAGGTCGATCCCGACGCTGATGGCGATCCGGGACGGCCTCATCGTCTTCGCCGAGGCGGGCGCGGTACCGGAACCGGTGCTGGAGAACGTGATCGAGCAGGTCCGCGGCCTCGACATGGAGGACGTCCGCCGCCGCGCCGACGGCTGACGGCGGGCGGAGTCCCGGACGCCCGGGCGTCGCGGGGATGGCGAGCGGGCGGCGCGAGGGCAAAGAAGCGGGTGGCTGCGCCCGATCCACCGCCCGGATGGACGATGATGGACGGATGCTCGCCGATGTCGTCCCCTACCTGGTGTGCCCCGTGTGCGGAGCCGGCCTCGAACTGGCCGGCCGCGGGCTGCTCTGCCCCGGCGGGCACGCCTTCGACATCGCGCGGCAGGGGTACGCCAACCTCCTGCCGGGCAACGCCCGCCCCGGAACGGCCGACACACCGGAGATGGTGCGGGCCCGCGACGAGTTCCTCAAGTCCGGCCACTTCGACGCGCCCGCGGACCGGCTGGCACGCGCTGTCGCCGGCGTGGGCCCTTCCCTCGTCGTCGACGCGGGCGCCGGAACCGGGCACTACCTGAGCCGGATACTCGACCGGTCGACCGGCGCCGCGGGCCTCGCGCTGGACATCTCCAAGCATGCGGCCCGCCGGGCCGCCAGGGCCCATCGGCGGGCGGGCGCCGTCGTCGCCGACCTCTGGCGTCCGCTCCCGCTGCGCGACGGCGTCGCGGACGTGGTCGTCAACGTCTTCGCCCCGCGCAACGCGGCCGAGTTCCACCGGGTCCTGCGCGACGACGGGCGGCTGTTCACCGTGACCCCGTCGCCGCGGCACCTGAGCACGCTGGTGGAACCACTCGGGCTCCTCTCGGTCGACGAGCGGAAGACCGAGCGCATGGACGCCGCACTCGCGGGCTACTTCAAGTTCGACGCGCGCCAGGAGATCGAGTCGGAGGCCGTCCTCACCCATGGCGAGGCGGCCACGCTCGTGGGGATGGGCCCGAGCGCGCACCACGTCCCGGCCGACCAGGTCGAGGAGCGGCTGCGGCGGCTACCGGACCCGCTGCCGGTGCCGCTGTCCTTCGTCCTGTCGACGTACCGGCGGCTGATGTAGGCCCGTGGCCACCCGCTGAGTCAGTTCGAGCAGCACCTGCGGCACCTCGCCGGGTTCTGTGACGTCCTCGACCCCCGGCACGTCGACGGTCTCGTACATGAAGGAGACGGAGACCGAGCGTGCCGTGCCGCTGAGGAGGAGGCGCTGAAGCGCCTGTCCCGCACGGAGCCATGCGGCGGGGGAGTCACCGCGAGTCGTGAGAACCGCGCGGCATCCCTTCGCCTCCGGGCCTCCGACCGTGAGCGGGTGAAGCGCCGCCCCTTCCAGGCGGGCCGCCTCGCCGAGTTCGCTGACGACGGGAGGCGCCGGCCGGGCTCCCGATGCGGGACGGTCGTCGAGGAAGGGCTTCAGCGTCGCGGCGTAGAGGAGCCGCTCCTCGCGGGTCACCCGATGGCGTCCGGCGAGGCGCACCGAGGCGAGGACCGCTGGACGCCCGGCGTCGGGAAGCAGCCGGACCACGGCCTCGTGCCCGAGTTGAGCGGCGGCAAGCCGCAGGTTGACGAGTGCGGCGCCACTGCTGAGATGCAGCCCCCGCCCCACGGGATCGTGCATGGGCCGGAACCTGTCCGGATCGGCGTGCAGCTCGATCAGGCCGGGGACGACCTTGAACCGCCACGCGTGCACGTCATGGATCGTCGGTCCCATCGTCGCGGCGACCACGAGGCGCTCCGCGGAGGAGCGGACGGCGGCGGGCACATTCACGAGGTGGTCCTCCTGACCTCGGCCGAGTGTCGTGCCGGGAGCCATTTCCCGTCCACGGGCGCCGGACGCCGATGGACGGGTCGTCCGCGCACGCTACCCCACTGTGACCCGCGGCACGTAGTGCCAGAAAGGCGAGGTCAGCGAGGCTGATGGTGTGCCTGGGTGACAAGAGAGCTCGGCGGCTTATGTGCCTTGATTTGACGGTGGTGACGACGGACCCTAATGTCTCTCCTGCCCCAAGGGACACGGGACGCCGGAAGGCGGGACGGCCCAGGGGAAGCCACTGGGAATAACCGCGGCTTCGGCTGCGGTTGGCCTCTGTGACGCCCTGGCCGGGATGCAGGACGCCATGAACGGCGGCCGGCCCGGCAGGGACCGATCCTCCGGAAACGGTCCGAGCGGCGCTCGGGCTCGTGTAAGGTGGATCGAAAGCCCAGAACGGGATGCAGGACGCCGCGAGGTGGCCGGCCCGCAGGGCGTCTCCTACGGAATGATCACCGCCAGGTTTTTGGCCTGGGGGTGTGTCGTCGCCGCGGGGGACTGGGACGCCTCCGACCGTCGAAAAGATCTTCACGGATCAGCTTGACAACGGAAGCAGACCAGGT
>NZ_JBEYTW010000184.1:0-5435 GCF_040643275.1 Spirillospora sp. NPDC047418 | reverse complement strand
GCCGACGACCGCCGAGCACAGCGGGATCTCCGGCGGGCGCGGGGCGATGCCGGCGAGCGCGCCGAGCAGTTCCGCGCGCACCGCCTCGACGGCGGCACACTGGGTGCCCGGTCCGCCCCTACGAACGAAGGGGGTTACATGAGCGTGCGCGACACGCGCGTACTCATCGTGGGGGCCGGCATCGGAGGGCTCACCACGGCGTTAAGCCTGCACGAGGCCGGGGTCGAGGCGCTCGTCGTCGACTCCGCCGCGCGGCTGCGGCCGCTCGGCGTCGGCATCAACCTGCTCCCGCACGCGGTCCGCGAGCTGACCGAGCTCGGTCTCGGCGGCGACCTGGCCGACCTCGGCATCCCCACCGCCGAGATGGTGCACTTCGACCGGTACGGCGGCCGGATCTGGGGCGAGCCGCGCGGCCGCGCGCTCGGCTACCACTGGCCGCAGTACTCGATCCACCGCGGCGAGCTGCAGATGGCGCTGCTGGACGCGGTGCTGGCGCGGCTCGGCAAGGAGTCGGTCCGCACCGGCACCGTCTTCGAGGGCTTCGAGCAGGACGGCACGGGGGTGCGGGCGCGGCTGCTCGACCGCGCGTCCGGCACCGCCGAGACCGTCGAGGCCGACGTGCTGGTCGGCGCGGACGGCCTGCACTCGGCCGTCCGCGCCCAGCTGCACCCCGGCGAGCCGGCGCCGCTGTGGAACGGCATCCGGATGTGGCGCGGCCTCACCGAGGGCGAGCCGTTCCTGACCGGGCGGACGCTGGCCGTGGCGGGCAGCAACACCGCGTCCAAGATGGTCGTCTATCCGATCTCGATGCGCGCGGAGCGGCGCGGCGGGGCCCTGCTCAACTGGGTCGCCGAGGTGAGGCTCCCGGCCGACCGGCTGACCGACCCCGCCGACTGGAACCGCACCGGGCGGCTCGACGACGTGCTCCCCTATTTCGCGGACTGGAGGTTCGACTGGCTGGACGTCCCGGCGCTGCTGGCGGGCTCCGCCGAGATCCTGGAGTACCCGATGGTCGACCGGGACCCGCTGGACCGGTGGACGTCCGGCCGCGTCACCCTGCTCGGCGACGCCGCCCACCCGATGTACCCGATCGGGTCGAACGGCGGCTCCCAGGCCGTCCTGGACGCGCGGGTCCTGGCGCACCAGGTGGCCAGGGCCGCCGACCCCGCCGAGGGGCTGCTCGCCTACGAGGCGGAGCGCCGCGAACCGGTCAACGCGATCGTCCTGGCGTGCCGGGACATGCCCGCGGACCGCATCCTGCACACCGTGAGCGAACGCGCGCCGCGGGGGTTCGGCCGCATCGAGGACGTGCTGTCCTCCGACGAGCTGACCAGCATCACCGGCGCCTACCGCAAGACGTCGTTCGACGACGTCGAGGCGCTCAACACGCGTCCCTCGTACACGACCGCGAGCTGACGGACGCGTCCCGGCGGGGCTTTTGACGGGCGCGGTGAGGGCCGGCCTCACCGCGCCCGTGATCTTTTCGTCACGTGACCGATCGATGATCCGGAGTTATCCTCCGGGCCTACGCGCGTTCATGGTCACCGTCCTCCGCCACCCCGCCAGGCCGAGAGGGAGCCCTATGAGGCACTCCGGACGTCGTTCATGTCTCCTCACCGCCCTGCTCCTCGCCGCCTCGCTCACCGCGGGCTGCGGCGGGTCCGACTCCCCCGGTTCGTCCGGCTCCGGGCCGGAGCAGACGACGCTGACGGTCGCCGCGCTCCCGCTCGTGGACGACGCCGGGCTCTACATCGCCCAGAAGCGCGGCCTGTTCGAGGCCGAGGGCATCAAGGTACGGATCAAGCCCGTCCAGCAGAGCATCCAGGCGCTGCCCGCGCTCGCCAAGGGCGACGTGGACGTGATCGCGGCGGCCAACTACGTGACGTTCCTGCAGGCCCAGGACAAGGGCACGCTCAAGCTGCGCGTCCTCGCCGGGGCCGCCGCCGTGACGTCCCACATGATGGACGTCGTCGTCATGCCGGACTCGCCGATCAGGACGGCGAAGGACCTGGAGGGCAGGCGGGTCGCGGTCAACATCCTCAACAACATCCAGTCGCTCACGCTGGACGAGATCCTGAAGGCCGGCGGCGCCGACGCGTCCAAGGTCGAGTACGTGGCGATCCCGTTCCCGCAGATGGCCGCGACGCTGCAGAAGAAGCAGGTGGACGCCGTCCACATCGTGGAACCCTTCCTGACGGACGCGAAGAAGAAACTCGGCGCCCGCGTGGTCGTGGACGGCGGCGGCCCCCCGGTGACGGACCTGCCGATCAGCGGCTACGTCAGCACCGAGGAGTTCACGGCGCGGAACCCGAAGGCGGCGGCGGCGTTCCAGCGCGCCATCGCCAAGGCCCAGGGGCTCGCGGCGGGCGACCGCGCCCAGGTGGCGGCGGTCGTGCCGGGCTACGCGCGCATCGACGCGGCGACGGCCGCGGCGATCACGCTCCCGGGGTACCCGACCTCGATCGACGCGGCGAGCCTGCAGAAGGTCGCCGACATGATGACGAACGCGGGCCTGCTGAAACGGCCCCTGGACGTGAAGACCGTGCTGTTCCAGCCGTCGCCGTGATCTCGCGGCGGGGGCGGTGGGCGCGGGGCGCGGCCGGCGTGGCGGTGCTGTTCGCGGCGAGCGAGGCGCTCGGCCGGGCCGGCATCGTCGACCGGTCCTACCTGCCGCCCGCGTCCGCCGTCTCCGCCCGCGCGCTCGAACTGGCCGGCGACCGGGAGTTCCTGCTGGGCGTGCGCGCGACGCTGCTGGCCTGGGCACTGGGCCTGCTGATCGCCGCGCTGATCGCGGTCCCGCTGGGGCTGCTGCTCGGCAGCGTCCCGGCGGTGAACACCGGCGCCCGGGCCGTCGTGGAGTTCCTGCGCCCGATCCCGTCGGTCGCACTGATCCCCCTCGCCGGGCTGGTGCTCGGGTCCGGCCTGCGCATGGAGGTGCCGCTGATCGTCTACGCGTCGACATGGCCGATCCTGTTCAACACCATGTACGGGCTCGACGGCGTCGACCCCCTGGCGAAGGACACGCTGCGCGCCTTCGGATTCGGCCGGACGCAGATCCTGCTGCGCGTGTCGCTGCGCAGCGCCGCCCCGTTCATCGCCACCGGGGTGCGGCTCGCCGCCGCGATCGCGCTGATCCTGGCGGTCGGCACCGAGATCCTGTCCGGGTTCGGGGAGGGGCTCGGCATCTTCATCGCGCAGGCCGGGAACGTGCCGGACGGCACCCGCGACGTCCTCGCCGGGACGGTCTGGGCGGGCTGCCTCGGGCTGCTGATCGACATGGTGCTCGTCCAGGCGGAGAACCGGGCCTTCGCCTGGCACCGGGCGACGCGGAGCGGTGCCGGATGACCGCCGCGCCGTCCGCCGCCCCGCGCGCCGCGGCCCGCGCCGCCGCCCGCGCGGCCCGCGGGCTCGGCGGCCTGCCGGCGGCGCTGGCCCGCCGCTGGCTGCCGCTCGCGATCCTGGCGGGCTGCTGGGAGGCGGCCGCGCGGACGGCCGGCGGCGCGTTCTTCCCGCCGCCGTCGCGGATCGCCGGGCGGATGCGGGAGCTGTGGTTCTCCGGGCCCGCCGGGCACCTGTTCCTCACCGGCGAGGCGACCGGGGACATCCTGCCGAGCCTCGGCCGGATGGCGCTCGGGCTGTCGCTGTCGGCGGCGGCCGGGATCGTCCTCGGCCTCGCGCTCGGCCGGTCCGAGCGCGCCCTGGCCTACCTGAACCCGATCCTGCAGTTCGCGCGGGTGATCCCGCCGCCCGCCCTCGTCCCGGTGTTCATCGTGCTGTTCGACCTCGGCACCCAGATGCAGGTGGCGTCGATCGTGTTCAGCGCCGTCTGGCCGGTGCTGCTCAACACCGCGGACGGGGCGCGCTCGGTCGACCCGACGCAGATGGACACGGCCGGGGCGTTCCGGCTGTCCGGCCCGGACCGGCTGCGGTTCGTCATCGTGCCGGCGGCGCTGCCCCAGATCTTCGCCGGGCTGCGGCTCGCGCTGTCGCTGTCGCTGATCCTGATGGTCTTCTCCGAGCTGCTCCCCGGCACGTCCAACGGGCTGGGCTTCGAGCTGACCAACGCGCAGAGCCAGTCGGACCTGCCGACGCTGTGGTCGGTGATCGTCCTGCTCGGCATCCTGGGCTACCTGCTCAACGCGCTGCTGCTCGCCGTGGAGCGCCGGGCCCTGCGCTGGCACCGGGCGGCTCACTTGGCGTCGGCGTAGCGGTCGACCACGGCGACCTCCATCGGGAACCGGACCGGGGTGTCGCCGAACAGCAGGCGGCGCGCCTCGTCGGCCGCGGCGTGGACGGCCGCGGTGACGTCCCCGGCCAGCCCGGCGGGGGTGTGCACGATGACCTCGTCATGCTGGAAGAACACCAGCTCGGGCCCGCGGAGCGGAGTCAGGCGGCGGCGCAGGGAGCCGAGGAGGGCGAGTGCCCAGTCGGCGGCGGTCGCCTGGACGACGAAGTTGCGGGTGAAGCGGCCCCGGCTGCGCAGCGCCTGCGCGGCCGTCGGGGCGGGCTCGTCGTCGTCGCCCGCCGCGGTCAGCGCGCGCCATCCGGCGGACGGCGGCGGGCAGGTGCGGCCGAGCCGGGACCGGACGAGCCGCCCCCGCTCCCCCGCCCGCGCGGCGGCCTCCACGTACTCGAACGCGTCGGGGAACCGGTTCTTCAGGACGGCGAGCAGCTGCACGGCCTCCCCCGTCCCGCCCCCGTACATGGCCGACAGCAGCGCGAGCTTGGCCTTGTCGCGGGCGCTGCGGCCGCCGTCGCCGTCATCGTGGAAGGCGTCGGACAGGGCCGCGTACAGGTCGCCGTGCGCGGCTGCCTCGGTGAACGCGCGGTCGCCGGCGAGGGCGGCGAGGACGCGGGGTTCGAGCTGGGCCGCGTCCGCGACGACCAGCGCCCAGCCGGGGTCGGCGACGACCGCCCGGCGCAGCACGCGCGGGATCTGCAGCGCCCCGCCGCCATGGGTCGCCCAGCGCCCCGACACCACGCCGCCGACCACGTACTCGGGCCGGAACCGCCCGCCGCGCACCCACGCGTCGAGCCACGCCCAGCCGTGCGCGGTGTGCAGCCGCGACAGCTCCTTGTACTCCAGCAGCAGCGGCACGGCCGGATGGTCGAGCCGCCTGAGCACATGCGCGCGGGTGGACGCAACCGGCAGCCCCGCAGCGGCGAACGCCTTGACGATCTGCGCAGGCGAATCAGGATTAACGTGCACCCGAGGCGCCGAGCGGAGCTCGTCCCTTGACTGGCCGGGCGCCGAGCGGAGCTCGTCCCTTGACTGGCCGGGCGCCGAGCGGAGCTCGTCCCTTGATTGGTGGTGGGCGGGGGCTGGAGGACGGGGGGCGGGGGCTGGAGGACGGGGGGCGGGGGCTGGAGGACGGGGGGCGGGGGCTGGAGGACGGGGGGGGGGGGGGGTGAGGGGGGGGGGGGTGGTGTTGGTC
>NZ_JBEYTW010000183.1:0-5453 GCF_040643275.1 Spirillospora sp. NPDC047418 | reverse complement strand
CGAACCCGGTGCCGAGCGTCGTCCAGTCGATCTGGGTGGCGAGCAGTTCGCGGATCAGCTGCTTGTTCGGCTCGAAGGTGACCGGCTCGGGCACCGGCGCGAAGCAGACGATCGAGGTCTGGCACGGCTGGAGCGCCCCGCACGAGGTGAAGGCGTTCCAGGACGCCGTCGCCGGCTTCGACAAGGCCCACCCCAACATCACCGTCAAGCTCGTCAAGGGCCAGACCGACGAGCGCATCACCAACGCCGTCCGCGGCGGGAACCCGCCCGACGTGGTCTCGTCGTTCACCACCGACAGCGTCGGGCAGTGGTGCCAGAGCGGCGCCTGGCAGAACCTCGCGCCCTACATCGCCGAGTCCCGCCTGGACATGGACCAGTTCCCGCGGGCGGTGCGCCAGTACACCGAGTACAAGGGCGTCCGGTGCGCGATGCCGCTGCTCGCCGACGCCTACGGGCTCTACTACAACAAGAAGCTCATGAAGGGCGAGCAGCCGCCGAGGACGATGGGCGAGCTGACCGCGCTGGCCAAGAAGCTCACCGTCCGCGCCCCGGACGGCACCATCGAGGTCGCCGGGTTCATGCCGTCCGCCCAGTACTACGAGCACCAGGCCCAGCACCTCGCCCCGCAGTTCGGCGTGACATGGCTGACCGGCGGCGGCAAGGCCAACTTCGCCGCCGACCCCGCCTTCACCGCGTACCTGAAGTGGAACAAGAGCCTCATCGACTGGTACGGCTACGACAACGTCAAGAAGTTCCTGCGCTCCATGGGCCAGGAGTTCGAGTCGTCCAACCCCTTCGAGAAGGGGAAGGTGGCGATGGCCGTCGACGGCGAGTGGCGCACCAAGTTCATCCAGCAGGAGGCTCCCGGCCTCGACTACGGCACCGCGCCCATCCCCGTCGCCGACGCCAGGGCATCGTCGTACGGCGGCGGGTTCGTCACCGGCACCGTCATCGGGATCCCGCGCGGCGCCGAGCACGCGCAGGCCGCCTGGGAGTTCGTCCGCTACCTGACCACGGACACCGGTGCCCTGGTGACGTTCGCCAACGCGCTCGGCAACGTGCCGTCCACGATCCCGGCGCTGTCGTCGCCGAAGCTGACGCTGCCGCCGCAGTTCCGCACCTTCCTCGACGTGTTCAAGAACCCGAACAGCACCACGACGCCGCCGACGCCGAACGGCAACGACTACATCGTGCGGTTCCAGAAGTTCGTCCAGGACGAGTGGGAGCCGGGCAAGGTGGACGACCTGCCCGGCGCGCTCGGCAGGCTGGACCGCGAGGTCGACGACCCCCTCACCCGCGCGGGCGGAGCCCCCGGCCCCCCCGGCCCACGGCCCCGCCCCCCCCCGGGCCGGGGCCGGGGGCCGGGGGCGGGGGGGGCGCGCCGCCGCCGGCGGCTCCGCGTCCTGGCGTTCCTGTCCCCCTGGCTGGCCGGGTTCGGGCTGTTCTTCGCCTACCCGCTCGCCGCCACCGTCTACTTCTCCTTCACCCGCTACAACCTGTTCACGCTGCAGTACGCCGGCCTGGACAACTACGCCTACCTGCTGCACGACCGCGACGCGTGGACGGCGATGCGCAACACGCTGTGGCTGGTGGCCGTGCTCGTGCCGCTGCGGGTCCTGTTCGGCCTCGGCGCCGCACAGCTGCTCACCAGGATCAGGCGGGGCGGGAGCGTGCTGCGGTCGATCCTCTACCTGCCGTACCTGATCCCGCCGGTGTCGGCCACGGTCGCGTTCGTGTTCCTGCTGAACCCCGGCACCGGGCCGTTCCCGGCGATCGCCGGGCGGCTCGGGTTCGCGCTGCCCGACTTCTTCAACGACGCCGCCTGGGCCAAGCCCGGCCTCGCCCTCCTCGCGCTGTGGGCGGTCGGCGACGTCATGATCATCATGCTGGCGGCGCTGCTGAACGTCCCCGCGTCCCTGTACGAGGCCGCCGCGATCGACGGCGCGGGCGCGTGGGCGCGGTTCCGGCACATCACGCTGCCGACCGTGTCGCCGGTCCTGGCGTTCTCGGCCGTCACCGGGGTCATCGAGACGCTGCAGTACTTCACCCAGCCGATGGTCGCCGGGAAGGTCGCCTCGGGCCGCGCCGACCTGCCCGGCACCCAGTACGCCCCCGGCTACCCGGGCGGGTCCACGCTGACGTTCCCGCAGTGGCTCTACGACCAGGGGTTCCGGCAGTACAACATGGGCTACGCGTGCGTGCTCGCGCTCGTCATGTTCGCCACCGCGATGCTGTTCACGCTGTTCCTGCTCCGCCGGTTCCGCGCGTTCGCCGGAGAGGAGGCGGCATGACGTCCGGAAGCCGGACGCGGCGGGCCCTGCTGTGGGTCGCGGTCCACGCCACCGCCGTCGCGCTCGCCCTGATGTTCCTCGCGCCGCCGGCGTTCATGCTGCTGACCGCCGTCATGACCGACCGGCAGGCGCTCAGCGGCGACCTGTGGCCGCGCGGCTGGCACTTCGCCAACTTCGTCGAGGTGTTCAGCGGCGACATGGTCCGCTGGACGGTCAACAGCACCGTGTACGCGGGGCTGTCCACGGTGGCCATGCTGGTGTCGAGCGTCCCGGTCGCGTACGCGCTGGCCCGGTTCCGCTTCCGGGGCCGCAACGCCGCGCTCGTCGTGGTGATCGCGGCGATGATGCTGCCGCCGCAGGTCACCATGGTGCCGCTGTACATCGTGTGGGCGCGGCTCGGCCTCACCGGGACGCTGTGGCCGCTGATCATCCCGCAGCTGTTCGGGGACGCGTTCTCCATCTTCCTGCTGCGCCAGTTCCTCGTGACGATCCCCCGCGAGTACGCCGACGCGGCCCGCGTGGACGGCTGCGGGGAACTGCGCACGATGCTGCGGGTCGTGCTGCCGATGGCGAGGCCGGCCCTCGCCGCGGTGGCGCTGTTCCAGTTCTTCTACTGCTGGAACGACTACTTCCGGCCGCTGGTGTACGCCGACCCCGGCCACTGGACGCTCGCCATCGGCGTCGCCACGTTCCGCGCCGCCCACCATGTGGAGTGGAACCTCACCATGGCGGCGACGCTGCTGACGATCGTGCCGGTGCTGGTGGTGTTCTTCCTCGCCCAGCGCGTGTTCATCCAGGGTGTGACGTTGACGGGAGTGAAGGGTTGAAGCTGACGGTCATCGGGGGCGGATCGACCTACACCCCCGAACTGGTCGACGGGCTCGCGCGGGCGCGGGCGGTGCTGCCGGTGTCGGAGCTGGTGCTCGCCGACCCCGACGCGCGGCGGCTCGAGGTGGTCGGCGGGCTCGCCCGGCGGATGCTCGCGCGCGCCGGCCACCCCGCCCGAGTCGTCACCGCCGAGCTCGCCGCCACCGGCGACCTCGACGCGGCGGTCGCGGACGCGGCGATCGTGGTGCTGCAGCTGCGGGTCGGCGGGCAGGCGGCCCGGCGGGTGGACGAGACCCTGCCGCTGGACTGCGGCTGCGTCGGGCAGGAGACCACCGGCGCCGGCGGGCTCGCCAAGGCGCTGCGCACCGTCCCGGTCGTGCTCGACATCGCCGGGCGCGTCGCCGCCCGCTCCCCCGGCGCCTGGATCATCGACTTCACCAACCCCGTCGGCATCGTCACCCGCGCCCTGCTGGACGCCGGGCACCGCGCGGTCGGGCTGTGCAACGTCGCCATCGGGTTCCAGCGCCGCGCCGCCGCGCTGCTGGACGTCCCGCCCGAGCGGGTGGCCCTCGGCCACGCCGGCCTCAACCACCTCACCTGGGTGCGGTCGGTGCGGCTGGACGGCCGGGAGGTCCTGCCGGACCTGCTGGACCGGCACGCCGGCGACCTCGCCGCGATCGCCGGGCTGCCCGCCGCGTTCCTGCGGACGCTCGGCGCCGTCCCGTCCTACTACCTGCGCTACTACTACGAGCACGACCGCGTCGTCGCGGAGCAGCGCGGCGCGGCGACGCGGGCGGAGGAGGTCGCCGCGCTCGAACGCGACCTCCTCGCCCAGTACGCCGACCCGTCCCTGGACACCAGGCCCGCCCGGCTGGACGAGCGCGGCGGCGCCTTCTACTCCGAGGCCGCCGTCCAGCTCGCCGCGTCGCTGCTCGCGGGGCGCGGCGACGCCCAGGTCGCCAACGTCCGCAACCACGGGACGCTGCCGTTCCTGGACGACCGCGCCGTCATCGAGGCGCCGGCGCGGATCACCTCGTCCGGCGCCGTCCCGCTGCCCGTCCCGCCCGTCGAGCCGCTGTACGCCGGGCTGATCGCGCACGTCGCCGCCTACGAGGAACTCGCCCTGGACGCCGCGCTGCGCGGCGGCACCGGCCGGGTCGCCGCCGCGCTGCTGGCGCACCCGCTCATCGGGCAGCGCGACACCGCCGACCGCCTGGCCCGCGACCTGGTCGCCGCCAACCGCGCCCACCTGCCGTGGGCCCGCTGATGGCCCGGGACACCGACGGCGCGGACGTACTGGTCGCCGTGGACGGCGGCAACAGCAAGACCGACACCGCCGTCCTCACCGCCTCCGGGCAGCTGCTCGCCACCGCGCGCGGCGGCGGGTTCCGCCCGCAGGCGGCCGGTCTCGACTCCGCCCTGGACGTGCTGACCGAGGCGATCACCGCCGCGCTCCGCGACGCCGGCGCCCGGCCCGGCGACGCCGTGCACCTCGCCGCCTACATGGCCAACGTGGACCTGCCGGACGAGGAGGAGCGGCTGGAGAAGCTGCTCCTGGCGCGCGGGGCCGCGCCGAGCGCGACCGTCGGCAACGACACGTTCGCGCTGCTGCGCACGGGCGCCGCCGAGGGCTGGGGCGTCGCGGTGGTGTGCGGGGCGGGGATCAACTGCGCGGGCGTCGCCCCGGACGGCCGCACCGCCCGGTTCCCCTCCCTCGGCGACCACACCGGCGACTGGGGCGGCGGGGCCGCACTCGGCCGGGCCGCGCTGTGGCACGCCGTCCGGGGCGAGGACGGCCGCGGCCCGGAGACCGCGCTGACCGCGGCGGTCGCCGCGCACTTCGGCGTGGAGCGGGCGATCGACGTCGGCCTCGGCATCCACCTCGGCGAGTTCGGCGAGGGCCGGCTGACCGGGCTCGCGCCCGTGCTGCTCGGCGCCGCCGAGGCCGGCGACGCGGTGGCCCGCCGGGTCGTGTCCCGCCTCGCCGAGGAGGTCGCGGTCCTCGGCTCGGTCGCGCTGCGCCGGCTGGACCTGCTGGACGTCCCCGCCGACGTCGTCCTCGGCGGCGGCGTCCTGGCCGCCCGCCGCCCCCTGCTGATGGGCGCCATCGCCGAGCGCTACGCCGTCCTCGCCCCCCGCGCCCGCCTGCTGGTCCCCGAGGACCCCCCACTGCTCGGCGCCGCGCTCCTGGCCCTAGACCACGTGGCCGCTCCCCCGTCCGCCCACGCGACCCTGCGCACCGCCTTCCGCCACCCCCACTAGCCCCACCCCGTTGATCTGCGGCGTGTTGTTGTTTTCAGAGCACTCATAACAACAACACGCCGCAGATCAACG
>NZ_JBEYTW010000182.1:0-5579 GCF_040643275.1 Spirillospora sp. NPDC047418 | reverse complement strand
TCGAGAAGCAGGTGTCGACGCGGCGGCAAGCGGCCACCGAATCGGCGTCATAGAACTGCGAATTAGCGCGCAGCACACGGAGGCCGGTGGCTCCGGCCTAGCGGTGCGATGGCCGGGATGCCTCGTTGTTTCCGCGCTGCTGGACCCTAGACAGTAGGGGTGCGCGTCAAAGTGCCGCACCTCGTATCGAGTGACGAGATGCGTGAAAGACGGTGGAGTCAGGGAGTCGTGCACGGAGATGACTCCGACCGGACCAAGTACAACTACAGTCCGATGAAAATTCGGGACTTTCTGACACGTTTTTTGGACACTCACGAATGAGGACACTCGGCTTCACTGCCGGTTTCCGGAGTCCAGTGCTTTAATCCCTGAAGTCGCCTTCGCCGACTGTAGTCGGGGGCTTGAAAGCAAGTTACTGTGTGCTTAGACTCCAGCGCGACGAGTGGCTCCGGCCGTCAGAAGCTGTTTTTTCGGTGAAGAGATCAGCCAGTCCGGCGCGAAGTACGGGGTGCAACGTGCGCACGGCTGAGTCGCCAACTGTCCATTCAGTTGTACCGGGCTCTGCCTCCCTGAGTCCTTCGAGCGCGGCGAGGGCTTCATCGGTGTCGCGGATACGCTGGAGCATCGCTACGGCTACGTCCCGGACGTGCCACCGGTTGTGGTGCATCCCGAGTTCAGCGAGGCCGCACACGGCCTCCTTCAGGATGGTGAGGTCCTTGGTCACCTGGACCGCACGATCGGCGAAGTTCGCCAGGTGGTCACACGCGCTGAAGCTGAAGTTGCCCCCGAGTCGCCAAACAAATGCATGGAAGACCCGGGTGAAGGTCGTCGGATTGTTCTCCCACCACCGCTCCACCGACTCGATGGGCAATGCGCAGAACGCCCACGCGAACTCCCCCATGTCGTCGTAGTCGCTCAACTCGATCTCGTTCGCCCACTGCTCCAGCTCGTCGAAGGCTGCGGGGTCTGCGATGTAACCGGCCTGCAGCCTGGGAAATAGCCGCAATGCTTTTGCCTGCGCCGTTTCCCAGAAGCCAGTGGGGACCGGCTTAAAAACGGCTTCGATCGCATCGAGCAGTTGCGTCGCGCTCCCGTAGCGACGCTCCCGGTCGGGCGAGATCGCACGTTGGATCACCCCGCGAAGCGGGTTAGCCGGCACATGATCGTCGATGGGCAGACTTTTGATGACGAGCGCCTGCATGATTTTGCCTGCGGAGTAGACGTCCGCGCGAGCATCGATGTGTTTGGAGTCCCTCATCTGCTCGGGCGCCATGTAATAGTGGCTGCCCATAACGTCGTAGGTCGCGGTGAGCACGCTGCTCTCGTCCACGACGCGTGCGAGCCCGAAGTCGGCGATCGCCCACGCTCCTCCCCGAGATCTCAGCACGTTCTCGGGTTTCAGGTCGCGGTGGAAGATCCCCTCGCTGTGGATGTGGGCCAAGCCCCTGCAGACCGCCCGCATCACCTCGGCGATCTCGTCCGGTTTCGTTATCGTGCCGACCTCGTCGGCGAGACTTCCGAGCGCAAGCGGCATGGCGTACCACATGCCCACGTCGGGATCGTTGCCGCTGGCGATGACCGGCATCACGTTCACATGGTTGAGTTCGGACATGAGCCGGAGTTCACGTGCGAAGCGGGCGATGATGTCCGGATCCGCTTCCCGAAGAACTTTGACGGCCGTATGGGTCTGGTCGCTTGCCGTTGTGAGATCTCGTGCTTGATAGACGCTGGCAAATCCACCTTCACCGAGCTTGTGGCCGAGTTCGAACCTTCGGCCCACCGACCGGGGACCGGGGGTCACTTCAGGACGTCCGGCTCTGCGACGCAGACCGCTGTTGCGCCACCGGCGAATAGTGCCCAGATCCCAGATGGCGCCAGCGCTCAGTTCAGCGATCGGTGCGGGGAACCCGGGTTGCTGACGGAGTTTGGTCACCTGTTGCCGGGTCACCCCGAGTTCGTCGGCGACCTCGGTCACTCCGCCGAGGCGGAGTGAAGATTCATTGGTTGTCACGATGCCAACCATACTAGAATAGGTGACGTCATGACGCCTATATGGCCGGTATCCGGGGTTGTTGCTTGGTCGGGGCTCTCGGAACCCCTTTGTTGCCATAGAAGATCACCAGTAGGGCGCGGCGACCGGAATCCGGGGGGACACGTTCGGGAGCAGTGGGCCGCCTCGATCTGGCCCAACCCTCGACATTCACGAGTTGAGGGTTAGCGGATTCAGGTGCTTTGTGCTGGCAGGATCGCCATCCAGCACACTAGGTGGACGTCGTCTTCCGTGATCGGGGGCAGTGGCTCTGGGGCCGACTGGGGGGCCAGACCGAGTTTGTCGGCGAGTTCCGCCAGGCGGTCCACGGTGTTGCGGGGGGTGCCGGATTCGGTGAGGGTGTTGCGGATGGTGCGCAGGATGCGGGGGCTGTAGGGGGCTTCGAGTCGTTCGATCAGGACGTCTTGGTCTACTCCCAGGTGGGCGCCGTGCCGCCGGACCAGTGCGGCCGCGTCGCGCATGGCTTTGGGGATCTGGGGAGTGAGGTTGGCCGGGTCGGCATTGTGCATCCAGGCCGCGGTGATGTGCTGCCTGGCGCATGCCCATCCGTCATAGGCGGCCTGGTGGACGGCCTCGTTCAGCAACGGCGGTGTGTCGTGATGGCCGGGGTCTGCCGCGGAGAGGCAGGCGAGTGTGTCATCGACGACGATAGGTTGGTTCTCCTCGTCGCGGGTGAGGGCGAAATCGCCGGTGAGCGGAACGTAGCGGAACCACGGACGGGGATGGTCACCGATCCGGGCGCAAAACACCAGCCCTGGCTGGATTCCTGTGGCGCGGGCGAACCCCGATCCGCTTCCCCAGGGCAGGTGTGTCACCGCTTCCCGCAGCAGCGGATCTCTGAGGTTGGTGTGGAGGCGGCGCCGGTATTCCTCACCGGACAGGGCG
Organism: Spirillospora sp. NPDC047418; assembly: GCF_040643275.1. NCBI lineage: Bacteria > Bacillati > Actinomycetota > Actinomycetes > Streptosporangiales > Thermomonosporaceae > Spirillospora > Spirillospora sp. NPDC047418. The sequence goes on along the minus strand of NZ_JBEYTW010000182.1, from coordinate 2,644 downwards.
GAAGCGCCTCCTTGAAGGAACAACGCGGCGTCCTGGCGGCGAAGCCGATCGATCTCCGCTCGGGTCTCGGTGATGTTCACTTCCCGGCCGGTGAAGCCGGGCAGGACCTCTCCCACTCCTGTCGCGGCGGCGGCGTGTTTGAGTTTGCGTTGCAGCCGCTCTTCCAGGCCGAGGAAACGTTCGAGTTGTTGATCAGGGAAGAAGCAGCGCAGGAAGACCTCGCGGTGCTCAGATCCAATGCGGTCGATGCGGCCGTGCCGCTGGACGAGCCGCATCGGGTTCCAGGGCAGGTCGTAGTTGATGATGTGCCGGGCTTGCTGAAGGTTAACGCCCTCGGCCAAGACATCGGTGGCGATGACCAGGTCGTATCGGTCCTGGTCTGCGGGGCCGCCGGCGGTACGAGGGGCGAATCCGGCGATGGTCTGGGAGCGGTCATTACGGTCTGGGCCTGCGGCCATAGCGATGCGGCCCTGGTATGCGACAAGGCGTGGATCGGTCTCGATCGCCAGGGTCAGGCGGCTGTGAATGTGGGTGACAGTGTCGGCATAGTAGGAGAAGACGAGCACCTTGCGCTTGTCGCAGGCGTCTTGCGGGGTGATCCCTTGGGTTTGTGCTTCCTGGGCGATCTGGGCGAGTTCCTCGACCAGAGCCTCCACCTTGGGATCGGGCCCGCTCTGGTGGACCCGTACCTCGTCGCGGAAATCGGTCAACAGCCGGTGGTCGGCCTGGACGGCCGCCTTCAGCGCAGGGATGTTGTACTCGTCGGCGTCTTTGACGCCGTCGGCCGCGCCGTCGTCCATGGACTCGATGAAGCTGTCGATGTCGTCGCTGTCGGAGGCCGACCATTCCCTCAAAGCGTCGCCAGTGAGGACTCTGCCCTGGTCCAGGGCTTGCAGAAACGACTCGTGGCTGGCCAGCATCTTGTCCAGGGTGCGCTGGAATGCGTAGGCGGAGGACTCGAACCTTTTAAGTAGGGCGGAGCGCAGAAGCCCGGCGTTCTGCCGCTCGAATTGTTCCTCAGTGCCGCCGCGACGGAAATGCGAAGGCACATACCGGGCGAGGGTGAGGACTTCTCCGGGTGCCTGCAGGGACACCGCCGGACCCTCATCGGTGCCGGTGTCGGCTCCCAGAGCGACGGCGAGCCGGTCGAACATTCCGGGGAACGCGGTATCGAGGTTGTAGTCGACCCGGCGGACCCGGGGCGTGGGGAAGGCGATCTCGCGTTCGGTGCCGTTGATGACGACCCGGTCTCCGACGTAGTGGTTACGTACGAAACGGCGGGTGCGGCGCACCGCCACCTTGTCCAGCACGTCGAACAGGTGCTCTGGTGACAGGTCGTCGGGGTTCATCGCCATGGCCCGGTCGAAGTAGGCCCGCAGCGATGGGACCCCGGCATAGGCGAAAGTCGCGTCGTTGGTGACAAAGTAGGAGATCAGGTTGTACAGGTCGTAGAGACTGTTGTTGACCGGTGTCGCGGTGAGCAGTACCAGTTTCTTGGGGCTGCCGCCCTCGGTCAGGGCGCGCAGCGCGTCGGCGCGCCGGGTGGCGGCGTTACGCAGCGCGTGGGCCTCATCGACGACGACCAGGGCGTACTCGTCCGGGTCCTGCAGAATCGAACCGAGCTGGCCAGCGTTATCGATCCCGCGGGTCAGATCCTCATAGGAGACCACGTCGGCCCGCAGGTTCACCTGGCGCAAGAACGGCCCCCAGGTGGAGTCCCGCAGTGTGGCGGGGGCGACGACCAGCGCTTTCTGCCGGTTGGTGATGACCGCTTCATGGATGATCTCGCCGGCAATGTAGGTTTTGCCGAGCCCGACCTCATCGGCGATGATCACACCGTTAAGCTGGTCCAGGATTCGCCGGGCACGCCATACCCCGTCGGCTTGGAAACCGGTGAGGCCGAGTCGGGATCGGGCCCCGGCAGCAGTCTCTTCCTCCTGCACTTCCGCCCCGTACAGCTCGTGCAGCATGCGCAGAAACACCACGTGCGGCGGGTGCGGCTCCCACCGTGACTCATAGATGGCGGCCAGGTCGAACGGCTGCGCCACCTGCCACAATTCCTCGAACCAGTCCTGGACGGCACGCACCGTCGCGGGCTGGTATTGGCCCAGGTTGAGTTCCCGATTGCGGGCCAGCCCCGCGAGGGTGAAATTGCTCGAACCCGACACCACACCGGGCAGGGGGCCGTCAACGATGAACGCCTTCCCGTGCAAGAACCCCGCCTCGTATCGGCGAACCTCGACGTTACCCGAGCGCAACCAGGCGACGAGCCGGCGGGCGGCGCGGTCGGCTTCGATGGTGAAGCCGAGCAGGTCACGGTCTTGTTCTAGCTGCCGGTGGTGCCCTTCCAGGGCTTTGCGTACCTGGTGGCGTTCGGCGCGGGCCCCCAGCCCCGTCGACAACGGCCGTACCGCGCGCTGCTGCCGGTCTGGGTCAGCCCCCAGCAGCAACCGCACGGGTCCCAGGCGTTCCAGCTCATCGGCCAGCAACCCGAAGCCGCCGGGGTTGAAGTAGGCGGACGCGATCGACACGCCCGGGACGGTGGTGAGGCTAACCTCGATCTTTCACAGCACCGACTGGGTTGTGTAGCGGCCTGACTCGGTGTGCGTTTTGTGTGGGTGGTCAGGCTGGTGGCCCGGATGTC
>NZ_JBEYTW010000181.1:0-6163 GCF_040643275.1 Spirillospora sp. NPDC047418 | reverse complement strand
CTCGCGATGGCGGCATCACGCACCTCACCGCTCGCCGACGACTTCTTCACCGCGGCCCTGGCGACGGCCGAGACCACCGCAGAATGCGGGAACTACGAGGCATTTTCAGAGGGTCGCGTAGAAGCGTAGGGCGATGACGAAGAGGTACGGGATACCCTTCGTGCTCGGCTTGTTGCGGCTCTCGTCCCGTTGCCGTCGAGCGTACTGATGGCGACTCGGACCGTGGGGCGGTCATGGGATCGGATGTTCGTCGTTGGGGGCGGTGGTCGGGGCGGGTAGTGGGCCGAGGCGCGTGGCTAGGCGGTCGCGGAGGAGGATGTACTCGTCCGCCCTGCGGCGCGGTAGGGGAGCCGGGCGCTGGACGACCCGGGCGCCCGTGATCGTCTGGCCGTTCTCGAACTGGCCGCGCGTCAGGTCGATCTCGACTCCGCTGGGCAGGCGGTTCCACCAGTGGTAGCCCTGCTTCTCTCCCTCCGATGCGTGCACTTCGCCGACGACGAGGTCACCGCCGAACAGGTCGTTCACCACGAGTGCAGTGATATCGCATTGGCCCCAGGCGGGATTGCCCGAATGCCATGGCGCTCGCGCGAGATCGTCCGGGGAGCAGGTGTCGGCGGCCCAGCAGGCTCGTAGCGCTTCTTCGATGCTTGTCAACGTCCATGGAGTCACAGGTGGCAGCTCTCGTCCCGGAGGGCGGCGGATTCGGCGTCGGCGAGGCAGAAGGGGTGGCCCGCCGGGTCGAGGAAGACGCGGAATCGGCCGCCGCCCGGCTGGTGCTCCGCGAGTTCGGCACCGCAGCGCAGGACGCGTTCCTCCGCCGCGTCCAGGTCGTCGACGCTGAAGTCGAGGTGGACCCTGCGCGGCGCGGCCGGACCGGGCCATCGGGCAGGACGCGGGTTGCCGACGCGCTGAAAGTCGAGCCGGACATCGCCCTCGATGGTCAGGGCCGTGAAGTCGTCATTGGTGGAATGGAGGTCGCCGCCGAGGAACTGCTGGTAGAAGCGGGCCAGGCTGGTGGGGTCGGGGCAGTCGATGGTCACTGCGAACAGCATCATGGGGGAGCCTTCCGAAGGTCGGTGAGGCGCTCTTCGGCCCAGGCGCGCACACATCCCGCAGCGCGAGGTTCGCGACGGTCAGGCGTGCCGCACTCTGGTCGGTCGTCCTGCCGCAGCACGTCGCCGGGCCAGAAGGTGTGATGGCGCCCCGCCGGTGAGGCGACGCCCACGGGCTCTCTGGCCATCTCGGCGGCCTACCCGAGAGCCTGGGCGGACGGCTGTGACTCGGTCATCAACCCATGATGCACACACACCACTGCGCCGCCTCCAGATGGTTAGCTCATGGCGGGGACCGGTGGTCGACTTCGGAGAGTTGAGGAGTGTTGTGCCGGGTTCGTCGGTCAGTGCGCTCGTTCCGCGAAATAGCAGCGGAAGAGGAGGCCCATGCGCACGGTTCCGTCGGTCCGTGTCCGCGGTGCGAAGAAGGACCGCAGCGCCGATTCGACGGTCGCGCGGCCGGAGTGCCGGACCGCCGCGGTGACCGGGCCGGCCGGCAACTGGGCGGCGACCGCGTGGTCCTCGTTCTCGAAGACGACGTCGAAGGTGATGTCGGCCGTCGTCACGGATGCGAAACCGGCTTCGAGTAGCGCGTCGCGGGTCGCGTTCGCGTCGGCGAGGTCGAGGGTGCCGAGGTCGGGCACGTCGCCGCTAGGGGCGAGCGGGTTGATCAGCGCCGCGCTCTCGGCCTGTTCGGGACCGGCACCCACCGTCACGACAGCTCGGCCTGAGGGTGCGGTGACGCGCGCGATCTCGGCGAGCGCACGGCACGGGTCGGGTGCGTAGAGCACGGAGTTGAACGCGGTGACGACGTCGAAGGCGGCGTCTTCGAATGCCATGCGCTCGATGTCGCCGACGGTGTAGTGCGCTGCCGGACGGCGGTGGCGTGCGTACTCGATGAGTCCCGGGGCCGCGTCCAGCCCGGTGACGTCCGCGCCGCCCTGCGCGGCCAGTTCGGCGAACAGGCCCGACCCGCAGCCCGCGTCGAGGAGCCGCGTCCCGGGGAGAGGACGGAGGCGCCCGAGCACACGCTCGTACAGCGGACGGATGCGGCCCTCCGCGACCTCGGCCCAAGCCCGCGGATCACTGCTCCAGAGCTCGCCTTGGACGGACGCGCTCACCGGCCGTTCCCCGTTCGCTGGACTCGCGAGTCGGTGTCGAGGTGCCTGGGCGTTCGCCGGGACATGAGGTGGCAGGCATCGGGGTGTACGAGAGCGGTCGCCGGCGCCTGGCCGGACCTGCGTGCGGCGAAGCCGGTGCCGCCATCGACCGTGCTGACGGCCGGCATGGAGTCTTGTCGTGGGTCGGGCGCCGATGGTCCCGCCGTGTCCGGGGGCGTATTTCTGAACATGGCTGAACCGTAGAGCCGGGCCACTCGTGCGTTCTTGAACAAACCGGGCGTCCTTCTCGCGGTGGGCCACCGGGCGCGGGCACACTGGGGCGCGTGACCGGCGAAGCGTTCTCCGCGCCTGCCGCCGGCGGGCAGAGCCATGTCGAGCGTCCGCCCGTCCCGGCGCTGCGCGGGCTCGCGTCCTCGGTCCGGGCCCAGCAGGTCGGCCGCGATGCCGCGCCGTACGTTCACCGGCACATCCCCAACGGCGCCGCCGAACTCGTCTGCAAGGTCGGATCGGCGCCGCAGGTGATCGGCCCGCTCACCGAGCCGCTGGTCGAGGTGCTCGAGCCGGGGACCACCGTGGTCGGTATGCGCTTCTTGCCGGGCGCCTTCCCGGTGGTCGCGGGGCGGTCCGCGGCGGAGATGGCCGGGCTCGTGCTCGACGCCGACGAGTTGTGGGGCCGCTCGGCCGCCGCGCTCGGCGATGCGGTCGCCGCGGCGGCCTCGCCCGGGGAGGCGCTCGCCGCCGTGCAGGTCCACGTGCAGGAGCGCGCCGGCGGCGGCGCGCCCCCCGACCGGCTCGTGTCCGAGGCGGTGCGCGGCCTCATGCCGTGGCGGGCGGCCGATGTGATGTCGCTGAGCGCGTCCCTGCACATCTCCGAGACGCAGTTGCGGCGCCGCTGCCGGACGGCGGTGGGGCTCGCGCCGAAGGTGCTGCACCGGATCCTGCGCTTCCAGGGTTTTCTCGCGCTCGTCCAGCAGGCGATCGCCCAGGGTCGCGCGCCGACGGCCGTCGGGATCGCGCTGCTCGCCCGCCGCGTCGGCTACGCCGACCAGCCGCACCTCACGCGCGAGTGCGTCCGGCTCACCGGCGTCCCGCCGCGGGTGCTCCTCACCGAGACGCACCGGACCTGTGCGGACGGGCACGATCACTCGGCATCGTTCGCGCCCGTCCTGCGCGCCGAACCTAAGGGGCGCCGTACCCGGAGATAGCGCGGCGCGGGCGGACTCGCCCTTATGGTGCGTGCCGTCGGATCCGCGCCGAGGCTCGCAGCGGACGGCGAGTTCGGTGCCAGTCCGGTGTTGGGAGAAGAGCCTTGCCCGCGATGCCCGGCGGGCAAGGCCCCAACGGACAACAGGTCAGCACTTCACCCAGTAGCCGGGATCGGTCTCCTTGATGGTGCTGGTGGTGAAGAGGTTCCACAGCCCCAGGTTCTGGTTGGAGCCGTTGGCGTAGGTGTAGCCCATGGACTGGTGCGCTCGTCCGGCGGTGGTGTGCGCGTAGTTGGACGCGGTCACACACGTCGGGGTCGGCGTGGGGGTCGGCGTGGGCGTGGGGGAGGTCGGCGGCGTGGTGGTCGGCGGTGGTGTGGCGGTGCCGCCGCTCATGGCCTCGACCATGTTGACGACGGCCGTCATCTGCGGGCCGGTCTTGAGCGGATACGTGGAGGACTGGTAGCCCCACCAGTCCCAGCACCCGCGCGGGTTGCTCAATCCCGACGCGGTGGCCTGCGGGTACAGGACGATCATGGCGTTGGTGTCGGCGTACTCGTTGAGATACGCCTTGTCCATGAAGGTGTTGCCGATGTTGCCGTAGTACTGGTAGCAGCCGTGCAGCGCGACCATCAGCTTGCAGGACGACTGCTCGCAGGACTGCGGGACGTAGGCGAACCCTTCGTTGCCCATGCTGATGGAGGTGGCGTTCCCACCGGGGACGTAGTCGTTCTGGTCGAACTGGATCAGCCGCCCGTTCAGGGACGAGGCGGCGGGCTGCACCGTCCCGAACAGGTGGGTCAGCATGTCCCCGACGGGGTCGCCGCCGCAGTTGTTGATCCAGGGCGACTGGGTGACCGAGCAGGAACCGGGGCCGATCGGGCTGACCCAGGCGTGCCCGGCCGCGGAGGTGTGGTCGTAGACGACGTCGGCGCCCAAGTCGCGGTAGTAGGTGGCCAGGTCGTCGTTGACGTCCTCGGCGACGGTGGTGTCGGACGTGCCGTGGTACAGCCACACCGGGTCGCCCGACAGGTTCGCGACCGGGTCGACGGTGCCAGCCGAGGCGCGGTCACGGGTCAGCTGTTCGAGCTGGGCCGGTGTCTTGCGGGGCAGGTAGGTCGCCATGCAGGCGTTGAGCGCGGTGCTGAGGTTGTTCTGCGCGCAGTCGTAGGCGCCGGCGGAGAAGATGCCGGTTCCCTGGAACAGGGACGAGTAGGCGACGTGGAGTTGGTTGGCCATGAATCCGCCGGACGACACCCCGCTGACGTAGGTGGCGCTGATGTCGTACTTGGCGAGCGGGGCGGTGGTCGGCGGTGGGACGGCGGCGTGGACGACGGACAGGGAGGTTGTGGCGAGGGCTGCGGCCGCGACGGCGGCCCAAATCCCCTGCCTGATCCTCAGGCGCATGGAGGCTCCCGGGGGTGGGGTGGGTGCCGCCATCGTCGGAGTCTCCCGCGCCCTCGACCAGAGAGAACGAAAACACAATCCCCTAGATCAACATGGCGACCAACCCCACGGCCCAGGCGAGGGCCCGACGCCAAATGATCATGACACGGGCCCTGAGCTGGCCTTCAGCGCACGAGCGGCCGCTCTCTGCGCGCCGCCGCTGGGGCACGACCCCTGCGCGCCATGCGGTATGGCCCGTTAGGGAACGGAGTCCTGTTTGATGCGGGCGAGGAAGGTCGTCCACTCGTCGGGGGTGAAGTGGAGGGCGGGCCCGTCGGGGTCCTTGGAGTCTCGGGCGGTGATGCCGTGGTCCTTCATGGGGGCGACCTCGATGCACGAGCTGTTGTCGTCCTCCCCGGAGCTGTGGCTGCTCTTGCGCCACGTCAGCTGTGTCGGCTCGTGGCTGTTCATGCTGCTCTCGCTTTCAACTACATGCGAGTCACAACTCGCTGGACAGATGCTCGATCAGCGTTCTCGATCCTGTGGCGGGGAGTGCGGAAGCGCGGATCATGTCGAAAACCAGGTTATACCGGCGAACGGCTTCCGAATCATCGAGGAATCCGCGCTGCGCGGACTGGTCGATGTGGACGACGTCGCCTCGGAGGGCCGGGACGCTGAGCAGGTTGAAACTGCCCGGTGCGGCGTGGGCTCCCGCTGAGAACGGAAGTACCTGTACCTCTACCGCCGGACGGGAGCTTGCGGTGAGAAGGTGTTCGAGTTGCCGCTTCATGGTTGTTCGGCCGCCGACGAGCTGCCGGAGAGCTCCCTCGGCGATGATCACGTGCAGGTCCGGCGGATCGGCCCGGTCGAGGATCTGCTGTCGTCTGACCCGCACGGCTGTCAGGCGTTTGATCTCGAAGTCCGGGCGATCCGGCTGCCCGGCTCGGTAGATGGCCCGGGCGTATTCGGGTGTTTGGAGAAGGCCGGGCAGAAACATGTTCTCGAAGGCGCGGATCTTCTCGGCCTCGTTCTCCATGCTGATGAAGGTGGGGTAGACGGTGAGAACGTCCCGGTAGCTCTGCCACCAGTCCTTCGCGCTGGGGCCGCGGGTGAGGGCTTGGAGGGCCTTGCGGCGGGTGGGGTCGGTGATGCCGTAGGCGTCCAGGATGGGTGGTAGGTCGCGTTCGGGGAGTTTGACCTGGCCTTTTTCGATGCGGCTGATCGAGGAGACGGAGCGTCTGAGGAGTTCGTGGGCCTTCTGCAAAGTGAGGTTCTGTTCGAGCCGGATGTGGCGTAGTTCGAGCCCTAGTACTCCAGTTGTAGATCGCGATCTTGCTGGTCGGGGCTGGTCCGGGAACGGGTGCGGCCACCGGTGATCATCGGTGTGTGAAGACAGAAG
>NZ_JBEYTW010000180.1:0-6276 GCF_040643275.1 Spirillospora sp. NPDC047418 | reverse complement strand
CTGGCGACGCCGTCACCAGGCCCGATCCCAGGCCAGCCACTACCACCGACAAGCCACTCAAGCATGAAGATCGCGATCTACAACTGGAGTACTAAGCGTCGGCAACTGCGCTCGCGTTCAGGACTGCGGCGTGTATATGGCGAGCGAGGTCGGTCCCATCCGCTGCAGGCTGACCAGGTCGAGTCGGCACTCCTGCGTGAACAGCCGGCGGCCCCGGCCTGTGGCGGTGGGGAAAACGCGAAGCCGGTACTCGTCGACCGCCCCGGCGTCGATGAAGGTGCTCACGATGGAGCCGCTGCCGATGACGACTACATTGCGGTGCGCCGCCTCTTTGCGGGCCCAGGTGAGCACATCGCCGTGCACCAGGCGGGAGTTCCGCCAGCGGTCGAGGTCGAGCCTCGAGTGTGTCGCCACCGCCTTGTCTGCAGCGTTGAGCGCGCGAGCGAACGGGTCGTCGCGTCCGGGCCACATGGTTGAGAAATGCTCCCACGTCGTCCGCCCGAATAGGAATACACCGGTCTGCAGGATGGCGCCGTAGCTGAACTTGTCTCCCGCGATTGCCTCCCGACCGTGACGTAGTGCCCAGCCGCCGAACGGTGTGCCGTCGGATCCGTCGGGATCCTCGACGACGCCGTCGAGGGTGATGAACTGCGCGACGATGATTTTGGCCATGGTGTGCTCCCTGGTGTCGCGTCGGTGTGACCATCCGCGTGGTGCCCGGCCGACGTCGGTTTGCTTCATAAGGTTGTACGGCGCAGGGATGCTGAACTCATCGGTCCGTGGCGAGATCCTTCTCGAAGAGCTCAAACAGCTGCGAGTCCTGGTAGACGAGGACGTGTCCGATGCCCGTGCCCGGGTCGCCTGATTCGAAGACCTGAAGGGTGTGTGGCCGGAGTCCGTCGTCGGTGTTCAGATACAGCAGGATGCCGAGCTGGCCGTTCGTCGAGACCGGCGTGCTGGTCCAGCGAGTGCCGCGCCAGGCCGAATAGGTGCGCCATGAACGCGGCATAGGTCTCTGGCCTACCGGCCATTGAGGCGCCCTGGTCGTCCGCGTTCATCGCCGCAGGCGGACCATAGGACGCCGAGTCACGGTGTCCGGCGGCCGAGGTAGGCCGCCAAGCGGTCGCTCGGGCTGGCCGCAGCCGAGACGGGTACCACCGCTGCGAACTTGTCGCCGCGATTGGTGTCGGTGAGCTTGCCTTCGGCTAGTGCGAGCAAGGCGGTCGCGGTGGCGTCCGGGATCGGCCTGGCCATGTCCAGAGCGGTAGCGATGTCCCAGCCGTGGGCAGCGAGTTCGTTGGCGGCGGCTCGAAGGGCGTCGAGAAGCAGTTCGGTCCTTGCCACGTCACTCGCTGCGCCCGCGGTGACCTCGCGCAGGGCGTGGATGCGCTCCTGCGCGACGGCAACGGCATCAGCGGTGTCGCTGGCGCGCGGAGCCGGTAGTGCCAGCTCGCCGGTGTGGATGAGGTCGATGACGGCATCGGCGACGTCTGCCAGGTGTAGGACGACGTCGCGCACCCTCCATTCGTGACAAGGAGTCGGGCGGTCGAGAGCGTCCATGGAAACCCTGCCGAGTGTTTCGAGGGCATAGGTCGCGGCCTGCTCGAACACAACCATCCGTTCGCCGAGTATGTTGCTACTCGGCCTGGTCATGTGCATTCTCCTGAATCGTCTCGGCGATCGTCTTGATCCGTTGCAGGCGTCCGCCCCACTCGTTGCTGACCGCGTTGAGCTGGGCGATTGCCCGCGCGAACTGAACATCGTTGAGCCGGTAGCGCTTCTCGCGCCCCGCTGCTGTTGCGCTGAGCAGGCCGGCGCGGTCGAGTACACCGAGATGCTTGGAGATGGCCTGCCTGGTGATGGGAAGCTGTGCGCTCAGCGCCGTCGCCGTTGTTGCTTCGCCACCGAGCAGCAGACCAAGCATCCGCCGACGCGTCGGGTCACCGACCGCCGACCAAAGTTCGTCGTCGACCGTGTCGACACCCACGACGGCGTTCATCGTCTGGCCGCCATGGCTTCCGCCTGCGGGCCCAGCCGGGGCAGAAAGTGGGCCCAGCCGCTGGCGTGATCGTTGTATAGCTGCTCGCGGACCGCGGCCTCCCGATCCATCTCGCGGAAGCCGGTCTCGACGAACCGCACGATGGTCCCTTCACCCGACGGCACCAACGTGAAGGTGACCAGCAGCGAGTTGCCGACAGCGGCGTCCTCATCGGCGGGGTGAGTCCACCGGAACGCGAACGTCCGCGGCGGACTGACTTCGACGACCGTGAGTTGGACGACCTTTCCGCCCTGGCCGGGATCGCCGAACACGATCTCGCCTGACGCACCGGCTCGGCGCTCGTAGCGCGCCGCGTCCGGCCACCAGGTCGTGATGTGGTCGGGGTCGCTGACGACGTCGAAGACCACCTCTGGGCGTGCGTTCACGTACATCTCGTGCTCAATCGAGCCGTGCTCCACGCCTACCTCCCGCAACGAATGGTTGCGCATGACGATATTCAGAATCTCATCATCGCGCAACTTTCGGTTGCGCATCCGAGGTGGCGCGCACAAAGCGTTCACCGAGTGTTCGCAGAGCCTGTACCAGTTCGGGCGAGTCCACGATCTCGAAGTCGACGCCCAACAATCCGAGGTAGATCGCCATCATCTCCGGGTCCTCGGCGCCCGGTTCGAACACGCATCGATCCGGGCCCAACGGCTCGACGTCGACGGGAATCCGGACGGTGTCGCGGACGTACTGGGCGGAGGCATGCACGACGACCTTGGCGCGGAAGTGGCACATTGACTCGCTAACGTCGCGCGCGACGCGTTCGGCCACCTCCGGGTCGGGCGGCAACGGCCGGGGCGCGAAAGGAGGACCCAGCGGCATACGTGGTTGCATCCTGTCGACGCGGAAGTTCCACCAGTCGCCACGCTCGGGATCCCAGGCCATCAAGTACCAGCGCTGTCGGCTGTTGATCAAACGGTAGGGCTCCACTGAGCGGCACTCTGCGGCGCCCGCAGGCTCCTGGTAGTCGAATCGTAGTAGCTCTTGATTCTGGCAGGCGCTGGCGATCACGGTCAGCACCCCGGGGTCGACGAGCGGACCACGCGAGGCAGACGCCAGTGTGTGGGAACTGAAAGCGTCGACGCGCCGCTGCAGTCGCGACGGCAATACCTGTCGCAGCTTCGTGAGCGCACGCAAGGACGTCTCCTCGATGCCCGTGATCGGACCGGCCACTGCGCTGCGCAGGCCGATTGCGATCGCGACCGCTTCGTCGTCATCGAGCAGCAAGGGCGGCAGTACGCCCCCGACACCCAGCCGGTATCCACCGTCGACCCCCGGCCGAGCCTCGATCGGATAGTCGAGTCGTCGCAGGCGGGCGACGTCGTTGCGAACGGTGCGTGTGGTGACCTCCAGGCGAGCAGCCAGCTCGGGCCCGGTCCAATCCCGTCGCGCCTGTAGCAAGGACAGCAGACGGAGCAGCCGCGTAGAGGTTTCCAGCATGGAACGATCTTCTTCCCTAATGAGGCACGGAACGTTCCGCGATAAAGCGTAGCTTAGGGCTTGCCCATCCGAACGCTCCCCCGAATCACCAGAGGTTGCCCGTGAGTCGAGCAATCCAGCCCTTCCGCATCGACATCCGGCAGTCCAAGCTCAACCACCTGCCCAATCGGTTCGCCGAGGCCTGCTGGCCCCGCGGCGCTTCCCGAGACCGGATGGAGCCGCGGTATCTCGCAGCCGCGCCTGAGAGAGTTCACCGAGTACTGGCGCACCGGCTACGACTGGCGGGCACGGGAGACGGTGCTCCAATCCCTACCCCCAGGGCTTCGCAGTGTTCGGCGCTGACGAGACCGTACACAAGCCGGTCCCGGCACCGCCTCACTCGTACTGGTCCGACTTCGAGCCTGGACTGCGCTTCCCGGTGATGGAGGCCCCGGCAGACCTGGCCGCAGATCTGCGAGTCCTCTTCGGGCCCTGCGATAGGACAGACCCGATGACACCAAGTCTGAGTTTGCGGGCCCTCAATCGTGCCACCCTCGCTTGCCAATACCTGCTCAATCGCGTCACCGCCCGCGCCCTCGACGTGATCGAGCATCTGGCCGGAATGCAATCGCAGGCACCACTCGCGCCCTACATCGGACTGTGGGCCCGCCTGCACGGCTTCGATCGCCTAGGCCTGCGTGGAGTCCTCGGCCACCGGCCGCAGCTAGTGGGCGTGGGGGCGGGCCATGTCGGCCAGCACGTGCGCGTCGCCGGCATCGCTCTTGGCCTCCGACACCCCGAGCCGGTCCCGGAACCGGGCCGCCTGCAACGGGTTGACCGCCGGCACGGTCTATCCAGCCGCGACCAGCGCCCACACCCACGGGGCCTGGTCGGTCTCGATCCCGACGAGCACCTCCACCTCGTCGGCGTCGTCGGTGGCCAGTCCACCCGGCACCCGTGCAACCGGGTCATCCCGGCCACGCCCTCGGGCACCCGGGCCTTGGCCAGCCGGCGGCCGGAGGCGTCCATCACCTCCACGTCGTGGTGGTCCTCGGTCCAGTCATCGCCCACGAACAGTCGCAACGTTCCTCCTCTTCTCGCTGCCGAACACCTTCGGCAGCGAGAAGGAGAACCACCAGCGGCCTAATCAAACAGTGCTCGCGCCACTATGGACGGGCACGACATTCCATCAGCGATCAACTCTCCCGGCCGACCGGCAGGGGCACGCTCTTTCATCAGGACTCAATGTCCAGGAACCCAGAGTGCTCACCTGCCGGCTGGCTACCAACCCAGGAGTTTGCCGGATGGCTTACTCCCAGAACTGATTAGGACCCCCATGGTCTTTCATCTCACTACCGCGATCGCCGCCCCACCAGCCGTCGTCTTCGACTTCGTCTCCGACCTCTTCACAATGCCGCAGTGGTACTCAGCAGTGGAGTCGGTGCACTTGGTCGAGGGGTCAAGCCGCCGCGACGCTCGCTACGCGGTCCATCGCCGCCTGCCAACCGGGAGGGCACGAAACGAAGTCCGGGTGACGTCGTACATCCCGGACACTGAGGTCACCTTCAGCTCAGTGAGCGGTCCCACTCCGTTCACTTACTGCTACCGAGTGTCGCCTGCCCCTCCGGGCGCGCTCCTGCAACTGGACGGCTCGATTACCGCTGCCGGCTTGCCCGGTCCCGCAGCACTCCTGAGCCCACTGGCCGAGCAAGTCTTCGGACGCGGGATGCGGGAGAACCTGCTGCAACTCAAGACGATCATCGAGAACAATACCCGGTTCGCCGACCTGCGCGGCTCCAGCACGCCACCACCCCTGGGCGACGAACAGAACCGGTGACGTCGCATGGCCCGATCTCGTCCATGGCCATCAGTCGCCGAATCGGATGCGGTGGAGGGAAGGGGCGACTTTTCTGGCGGGAGGCCGATTCGCTTGCCGACCTCGCGAGCGGTGTTCCGTGAAGGTCCAGACGACCTATGTCAATCAATAGTGGTGTGTCATTAGTGATTGACATGCAGCGTGTATTAATACCGAGCAGAGTGTGTTATGGATCTGACGGAGTGGATCATCTCGATTGCGTTGATCCTGATGGTCGTCCGCCAGATTCGCGGCCGGAGGCTCACCCTCATTGGTTTGCTGTGGCCTGTGCCGCTGGTCGTATGGGGAGCGGTCAACTACTTGGGCGGAATTCCCCCGTATATCGCAGACTGGGCATCCGTCGCCGCCTGCTGCGCGGTGGGCCTCGCACTGGGTATCGGGTGCGGCCTGCTGACTGGCGTATATCTTGAGGACGGACTGGTCAAGGCACGCGCGCGGTGGTTGGCGGCTTTCCTCTGGATCGTTGGGATGAGCAGCCGCCTGGCGTTTGGTCTGTTCGCCACGAACGGCGGGGCCGAGGAGATTGGCGAACTCAGTGAGAAGCTGGGCATCTATTCGGCGAACACCTGGGCGTCGGGTCTGATCGCCATGGCGCTGGTCGAGGTCATCGCCCGCAGTGCTGTGCTGTTCTTCCGCTCGAGCCGCCTCCGGCGAACCGTTGCGGCTTCCACATTGCACGAGAATCAGGAAACGCCGCGACTGCCATAAAGTTCGGACACTGCGATGGAATAGGCGCATGCGCGCTGCCGATCTTCACTGCCTTCGCTCGGGAACTCCGGGAGAATGCGCTCCGCGCGACCGGGAATAGGGCCGACGACCGCTTCAACCCGGGAGAACTGGCTCGTCTGGTGATCAGGTGGGGCCCCACGAACCGGCTCGCCCGCGCTGAACTCCGCCGCGTCCGCGACGAGCGTGACCGGTTGCAGGCCAAGGTGCA
>NZ_JBEYTW010000179.1:0-6475 GCF_040643275.1 Spirillospora sp. NPDC047418 | reverse complement strand
GTTGTTATGGGGGACGGCATAACAACAACACGCCGCAGGTCAACGAAAAGTCAGGCGGCTATGTCGGCTTCGATGAGGTCGGCGTTGATCATGGCGGCGGCCATCGAGCCGGCCGAGGCCGCCATGATGACCTGGCCGCCCGGGAAGGTGACGTTGCCGGCCGCCCAGACGCCGGGGACGCTGGTGCGGCCGGTCTCGTCCACCTTCACGAAGCCGTTGTCGCCGATCTCGCAGCCGAGGTCGGTCAGCGGGCCGTCCTTGGCGACCCACGTCGGCGCGACGAACACGGCATCGCAGGGCAGGACGGAGCCGTCCGCCAGCTCGAACCCGGTGATGCGGTCGTCGTCGGCGACGAGGCGCCGCGCCTCCGCCTCCACGACGCGGACGCCGCGCGCGTCCAGCCGGGCCGCGTCCTCGCCGGTCGGCGCCTTCGCCGCGAGGAACGTCACGTCCGGCGACCACTGCCGCAGCAGCGACGCCTGGTGGACGGAGTTCGGCGACGACGCCAGCACGACGATCTTCTGGTCGCGGACCTCCCAGCCGTGGCAGTACGGGCACATCTGGACTTCGCGGCCCCAGCGGTCCTGAAGGCCGGGAATGTCCGGCAGGACGTCGGTGACGCCGGTGGTGACCAGCAGCCGGCGTCCGCGCAGGGCGGTTCCGTCGGCGAGGGTGAGGACGAAGCCGCCGGCCGCGTCCCCGGCGGCGTGCTCGACCCGCCCGGAGACGATCTCCCCGCCGTAGCCGCGCACCTCGGTGCGGCCGGTCTCCAGCAGCGCCGCGGGCGGCATGCCGTCCCGGGTGAAGAAGCCCTGCATGTGCTCGGCGGTCGCGTTGCGGGGCTCGCCCGCGTCCACGACGGTGACGTCGCGGCGGGCCCGGGACAGGACGAGCGCGGCGCTCAGCCCGGCCGGTCCGCCGCCGATGATGAGTACTTCTCGTTCCCTGTTCTCAGTCATGCCGCGAGGATGCACCGGGGCTTCCCGGATTGACAAACTTCTTTGCCGATCCTGCAATAGAGGCATGGAGACCACCGAGGACGTCCTCGCCGGAGTCGGGCCGAGGCTGCGGCGGCTGCGGCAGGACCGCGACATCACCCTCACCGCGCTCGCCGAGGCCACCGGCATCTCGGTGAGCACGCTGTCGCGGCTGGAGTCGGGCAAGCGGCGGCCGAGCCTGGAGCTGTTGCTGCCGCTCGCGCAGGCGCACGGGGTCCCGCTGGACGAGCTGGTCGGCGCCCCGGCCGTCGGCGACCCGCGGATCAGGCCGCGCCCGAAGAAGATGGGCGACATGACCGTGCTGCCGCTGACCCGGCGTCCCGGCGGGGTGCAGGCGTTCAAGATGATCGTCCCGGAGCGCCGGTGGACGGGCGAAGCGCAGACCCACGAGGGCTACGACTGGCTGTACGTGCTGAACGGGCGGCTGCGGCTGCACCTCGCCGGCCGCGACCTCGTCCTGGAGCCGGGGGAGGCCGCCGAGTTCGACACCCGGCTGCCGCACTGGTTCGGCGCCGTCGACGGGACGGCGGAGGTGCTCTCCCTGTTCGGCCCGCAGGGGGAGCGGATGCACCTGCGGGCCAGACCCCGACAGAAGTGACATAACTTGGTTATCCGTGCAGACCGCCCAACCTCCCCAGGAACGCCCGGATGACCAGAAGGCCGTCCCCATGGCGTGGCTGCTGTGGAGCGTCGGCGTCCTCGCCTACGCGGTCGCGGTCCTGCACCGGACGTCGTTCGGCGTCGTCGGGCTGGACGCCGTCCACCGGTTCGACGCGTCCGCCGGGATCCTCGCGTCCTTCACCGTCCTGCAACTGCTCGTCTACGCGGGCCTGCAGATCCCCGTCGGGCTCATGCTCGACCGCGTCGGCCCCCGCCGGATGGTCGCGGGCGGCGCGCTGCTCATGGCCGGCGGGCAGGCGCTCATGGCCGTGTCCACCGACATCGGGACGGCCGTCGCCGCCCGCGTGATGGTCGGCGCGGGCGACGCCATGACGTTCATCAGCGTCCTCGGCATCGTCGCGACCTGGTTTCCCGGGCGGTACATCCCGGTCGTGACGCAACTCACCGGGCAGCTCGGGCAACTCGGCCAGGTGCTCAGCGCGATCCCGCTGGTCGCGCTGCTGCACGGACCCGGCTGGGGCACCGCGTTCGGGTCGGCGGCGGCCCTCGGCGTCCTCATGGCGGTGCTGTCGATCGCCTTCCTGCGGGACGGGCCGGGCCACGCCGACGTTCCCACCCTGCGCGAGACCGGCGCCAACCTCGTCGAGGCGTGGCGCCACCCCGGGACGCGCCTCGGGCTCTGGTCGCACTTCGTGACCCAGTTCTCGTCCAACACGTTCGCGCTGATGTGGGGCTACCCGTACCTGGTGTCGGGGCAGGGCATGAAACCGGCCGCCGCGTCCCTGCTGCTGACGCTGTTCGTGCTGGTCAACGTCGTGTCCGGCCCGCTCATCGGACGGCTCGTCGCCCGCTACCCGCTGCGCCGGTCGTGGCTCGTCCTCGGCATCGTCGGGATGAACGTGGCGGCCTGGGCGGTGGTCCTCGCCTGGCCGCCGCCCGCCCCCGCCTGGCTGCTGGTGCTGCTCATCCTGTGCGTCGCGCCCGGCGGCCCCGGCTCGATGATCGGCTTCGACTACGCCCGGACGTTCAACCCGCCCGGCCGGCAGGGCACCGCGACCGGCATCGTCAACGTGGGCGGGTTCATCGCGTCCCTCGTCACGATCCTGCTCATCGGGCTCGTCCTGGACGCCCTGTCGCCGGACGGCGAGTTCACGCCCGAGGCGTTCCGCGCCGCGTGGACCGTCCAGATCGGCATCTGGGCGATCGGCATCACCGGCGTTCTGCGGACCCGGCGGCTGGCCCGCCGCCACATCGGCCTCAGCACCGGCCGCCGGCGCCGCCGCTGATCAGGCCGATCAGGCCCGCTCAGGCGCGCAGCTCTAGCGTGCAGCACTTGGGCCCGCCGCCCGCCTTGCGCAACTCGGACAGATCCACCGGAACCGGCTCGTAGCCGTGGGTCCGCAGCGTCGCGATCAGCCTGGTCGCCTCGGCGTTGATGACGACGTTGCGCCCGTCGCACACCGCGTTCAGGCCGAGCACCGCCGCGTCCGCCTCGGCCGCGATGACCGCGTCCGGGAACAGCCGCTCCAGCACCGCCCGGCTGCCCGGCGAGAACGCGCCGGGGTAGTAGGCGACGTTGCCGCCGCCGAGCGGGAACAGCGCGGTGTCCAGGTGGTAGAAGCGCGGGTCGACGAGCCGGAGCGTGACCACGGGACGTCCGAGGAACTCCTGCGCCTCCTGGTGGGCGGCGAGGTCCGTCCGGAACCCGGTCCCCGCGAGGATCACGTGGTCGAGCGTGAGGAAGTCGCCTTCGCCCTCGTTGGTGTGCTGCGCCTCCAGCACCTCGGCGAACCCGTTCTCCCGCATCCATGTCATGTACGCGGGGCCTTCCGCGTGCCGCTCGGGGAAGGTGAACTTCGCGCCGTAGACCCGTCCGCCGACGACCAGCGCGCCGTTCGCCGCGAACACCATGTCGGGCAGCCCCTTGATCGGGTCGATGAGGCTGACCTCATGCCCGAGCGCGAGATAGGCGGCCCGCAGGGCCTCCCACTGCGCGACGGCCGTCCCGGCGTCGGCACCGGCCGCCGGGTCCATCCAGGGGTTGATCGCATAGGTGACGGCGAAGTGCTCAGGACGGCACATCAGGAAGTGCCGCCGCAGCGCGGTGCGCTCAACGGTGCTCGGCTCCATTGCCGGCATGACGGTCATACGTGTCTCCAGGGAGGTCCGAGAGGGGATCGACTAATCGAAAGCCTAGGAACGAAGCCGCCGCAATCCAATGCGCCAACCTTGCTCTCACCTGGCACTTCGTTGCGCGTTTCCTCCGCAGACGCGCTATTCATTGCGCCGGTGATGCCGGACGCCGCCCAGCGCCCCGGCGACCCACGGCCCGAGCAGCACCCGCACCCCGGTCGCCGCCCGCACCGGATCGGCGCAAGGCCCCAGCAGCACGCCCGTGGACGAACGGAACCAGGCGGCGGGACCGCCTCCGGCGTCCGGGACGAGGGCCACGGCGATGGTCTCGCCGATCACCGGAACCCGCGCGTCCAGGACGCGCAGCAACGGCCGCCCGTCCGCGATCCGCAGGGTGCACGTCCATCCGCCGTCCGCGAGGACGCGCGCCAGCCGCCGAAGGCGCGCCTCCGCGCCGGGCTCCGTCACCGCCCGAGGACGCGCTTGCAGGCGGGCGTCTCCAGGACCTGCACCCACCACACCGTCTTGCCGCCGCCCTTCGCGGGGTGCCAGCCCCACTTGTCGGCGCACGCGGCGACCACGGCCATGCCCCGGTGCCCCTCGTCGGTCTCGGACGCGGCCACGACCCGGGGCACGCCCGGCTCGGGGTCGGTCACGTCCACCCGCAGCCGTCCGTCCATGATCCGGACCCGTACGTTGACGACACCGCCGACCCGCAACTCGTCCCGCACGTGCCGGACGGCGTTCGTGACGACCTCGGACGCCAGCAGAACGGCGGTGTCGATGTCGTCCTCCGCGACACCCCACCCGCCCAGCACGCCCCGAACCGCCCGCCGAGCAGCCCCCGGCGCCCGCTCGTCCAACGCCCACATATACGTCCGCGCCGCCTGGCTCGCGCGTGTGATGCCACCCCGCCGCAGCAGTGTGCGCCTACGATCGCCCATGGGTCCGACCTCCGTTGTCGGATCAAGGCCCCGGTGCAGGTGGTGGCTCACCGGCCGGGGCCGCCTCGTCCTTCTTGGACGCAGGACACGGCGTCCTGCGTAACTCAGTGAAACCGTGCGCGCACGGACCGAGAAAGGCGACAATGGGGGCGTTGGAGGGACACAAGTCCGCGCCGAAGGGCACCCCCATGACCGACCTGCCCCGCCCCCCGTGGGCCGCCCGCCTCGAAGCCGAACGCCGCGCCCGCGGCTGGGGCCCGTTCAAGGCGGCCCGCCGCCTGTACGCCGCCGCCGGCATCGATCATCCCGACCTGAGCCAGGTCAAGAACCTGTCCCGGCAGATCAACCGCCACGAGAAGGGCGAGGTCTTCCCGTCCGACTGGGGCTCCGCCTACGCCACCGCGTTCGGAATGGAAGAAAAGGATCTATTCGGGCAGGAATCGACCGATCAACCGATGGGTACCGTAAACCCGACCCCCATTCCCGACGACGGGAACGAAGACGTGAAACGTCGCGCCGCACTCCAGTTGATCGCCGCCCTGGGCGCCGGAGCAGCCGTCCCGCCGGGAACCCTGGAGGAAGTCCTCGCCGGCATCGACCGCGCCGCAGGCCAGGCCGTCGACCTGGACGAATGGGAACAAGTGGTTTATGAGTACGGCCAGAATGTCGTGACCCGGCCGACGGGATCGTTGGTCGGCGGCCTTACGGCCGACATCATCGCCGTGGGACGGCTGCTCGACCGGGCAGGGACCCCCCAAGAGCGAGCCGGCCTCCTGAAGGTGAGCGCGGGCCTCTCCGGTTTGCTGGCCATCGTGCTGGGTGATGCCGGCGAGGAGCGTTCAGCCCGAATCACCTGGGGCACCGCCCGCCGTGCCGCCGACAATTCCGGCGACCGTGACCTGCAGGTGTGGACGCGCGGGAGAGCGGCCCAGGATGCGTTCTGGGCGGGCAGGCCGCATCAGTTCGTCGTCGGCCTGATCGACGAGGCCATAACCCTGGCGAACGGAACGCCCTCAGCCGGATTGGCCCGGGCCCATGCCGCCCGCGCCTACATGGCGGCCGACCAGAGGGACGATCGTGTGGCGCATGCCTCCTTGAACAAGGTCAAGGAAATGGCGGGGCAACTGCCCGATGGAACCCAGACCGTCCTGGCGTTCCGCGAAAGCCAGCTGCACTGGACGGAATCGTACGTCCTGACCCGAGTCGGAAATTCCCAGGCCACGGACGTGCTCGAACGGGCGATCAGTTGCTATCCGGACGGCTCGGTCGTGCCGCTCAAGAACTTGTCACTGATGCGGGCCGAGGCGCTCGTCCGGGCTCGGGATGTAGACGCGGGCCTGCAAGAAGCCGTATCGGCGCTCCAGGAACACCCTGAATACCTGGCGGCCGGCACGAGCACACTCGCGGCCCACGTCCTCGCTGCCCTGCCCGCTCAAGCACGTGCACTACCCGCAGCCCGAGAACTCCGCGCCCTGACGCCTGCCTGAAGGTGCGGCACCGTACCGATCGCTGAGCCCAGCCCGGCCGTGTATGTCGAGCCCGTTGCACGTCCCCGCTTCACCCCGAGCGCGGGCGCTGCCGGTGACGTCGAAGTTTGCGAGGCCCCAGGTCCGCTGAACTTGGGTGTGGTGGCGCATGCGGGTCGCCACGTTGTTGATCTGCGGCGTGTTGTTGTTTTCGACGTGGCGGTTTCTAGTGTCTGTTGCGACGAGGTCTTTGGAAGGATCTTGTTGTGCCAGGAAAGCGTTTGACGAGTGCCGAGCGTGCGCAGATTGAGGT
>NZ_JBEYTW010000178.1:0-6655 GCF_040643275.1 Spirillospora sp. NPDC047418 | reverse complement strand
CTAGCGCCGAGTCCCCCTTCGTGGTTCTGCGGCGGGGGGTGGTTTTTTGGGGGGGGCTAAAAAAAAAAACCCCCCCCGCCCCCCCCCGGGGCCCGCCACGGCTGCTTACTGTACGCGCGGCCGCGCGGGGCACGCTCCGGATCCACCGAGATCCGGGGCGGGCGGCCGGAACGTCCCGCCGTCCTAGACGGCCTGCCGCTTCAGCTTGCGCCGTTCCCGCTCGGAGAGTCCCCCCCAGATGCCGAAACGTTCGTCGTGCTGCAGCGCGTACTCAAGGCACTCCGTACGCACCTCGCACGCCCGGCACACCTTCTTGGCCTCGCGAGTCGAGCCGCCCTTCTCCGGAAAGAACGCCTCCGGGTCCGTCTGCGCGCACAGGGCGCGCTCCTGCCAGCCCATCTCTTCGCCGTCTGTGCCGTGCGCCAGCGGGATGACCACCTCGCTCACAGCGCACCTCCCTGCCCGTGGAACCCCCTGGTCAATGCCTTCCCTCCGGTTCCTTCCCCCGAGAAGGCATTGAAACTACACGGACGAAATTACACGCGTGCAGTGGCTGCCCCGTCAAGCCGGAGAGCATTCCTGGGCGACAAAACGGGTTATGCCAGGACGACCTTTCGCTGAAGATCGGTTAATCCGGCGGCCGGCGGCGCGCCACGATCACTGCGGAGGCGGCGGACGGTTGTCCCGGTACCAGTCGCCCTGCTCGGCGCCCGGCGCCGGCTGCGTGCCCTGCGGGCCCTGGTCCTGGCCGGAGCCGCCGTAGGCGCGCGTCCACTCGCCCATCTCCTCCTGGTCGGCGGCGGGCTGCTGCTGCGGCTGCTGGCCCTGCTGCGGCTGCTGACCCGCCTGGTAGCCGCCGCTCTGCGCGCCGTACTGCTGGTAGTCCTGCTGCCCGTACTGCTGCTGCCCGTACTGCTGCTGGCCGTACTGCTGCTGGCCCTGCCCCTGCTGGCCCTCGGCGCCCGGCTGCTGCCCGTACTGCTGGTACTGCTGCTGGCCGTACTGCTGCGGCTGCTGGGCCTGCTGGTCGAAGCCCTGCTGCTCGAAGCCCTGCTGGCCGAACTGCTGCTGCTGGCCGTACTGCTGCTGGCCCGGCTGCCCCTGCTGGTAGCCGAAGTCGGGATAGCCCTGCTGCTGCGGCTGCGGACGCGGCGGCTGCATCCCCTGGAACACGGTGAAGACGAACCAGCCGCCCGCACCGACGATGGCCAGCTTCCCGGCGCCCTCGAGGAACGCCGACAGCTTCGTCAGCGCCGAGATGTACTCGGAGTCGGCGAGCATCCCGCTCAGCCACGAGATCACCCCGAACAGGGCGATGCCGCCGAGGACGCCGAGCGCCCCCATCGTGATCGTCCTGGCCTGCGGCGTCTGCGTCTCGCCCCACGTCACCAGGAGCACCGCCAGGACCAGGACCCCGACGAGGACGATCTGCAGGAACGTCCCGCCCTGCGTCTCGCCCAGCGCGCGGCCGGTGAACGAGCCATCGCCGCCGAGAAGGGAGATCAG
Source organism: Spirillospora sp. NPDC047418 (assembly GCF_040643275.1). Taxonomy (NCBI): domain Bacteria; kingdom Bacillati; phylum Actinomycetota; class Actinomycetes; order Streptosporangiales; family Thermomonosporaceae; genus Spirillospora; species Spirillospora sp. NPDC047418. Next base: position 5,149 of record NZ_JBEYTW010000178.1, on the reverse strand, counting down.
GCCCGCGAGCAAGTGCAGTCCCGCCGCGGCGAGCAAAACCCAGGCGGCCGGTTCGCGCAGGCGCTGGACGGCTTCCTTGTTCACGGTGAATTCTCCAGACCGAGGCAATCCATTACACGCCAAAGCTTTGCATAGTCTCGCCGGGGGGTGCGACCCCCCGGGGCGCCGTAGGGTTGTGGGCATGAAGATCGTGTGTCTGGCGGGCGGGATCGGCGGGGCCCGGTTCCTGCGGGGGCTGCGGGGGGCGGTTCCGGAGGCGGAGATCACCGTCATCGGGAACACCGGGGACGACATCTCGCTGTTCGGGCTGCGGGTCTGTCCCGATCTCGACACCGTGATGTACACGCTCGGCGGCGGGATCAACGAGGAGCAGGGCTGGGGGCGGGCGGACGAGACGTTCACCCTCAAGGAGGAGCTCGCCGCCTACGGAGCCGGGCCCGCGTGGTTCGGGCTCGGCGACCGGGACTTCGCCACCCACATCGTGCGGACGCAGATGCTCGCGGCCGGGTACAAGCTGTCGGCCGTCACCGAGGCGCTGTGCGACCGGTGGAAGCCGGGGGTGCGGCTGATCCCGATGACCGATGACCAGGTCGAGACGCACGTGGTCATCGAGGACGACCAGGGGCGGCGGGCGATCCACTTCCAGGAGTGGTGGGTGCGGCTGCGGGCGTCCGTCCCGGCGCTGTCGATCGCGGCGGTCGGCGCGGAGGACGCGAAGCCGGCGCCCGGGGTGCTCGCGGCGATCGAGGCCGCCGACGTGGTGCTCTTCCCGCCGTCCAACCCGGTGGTGAGCATCGGGACGATCCTGGCGGTGCCCGGCATCCGCGACGCCATCGCGGCGAAGACCGTGGTGGGCGTCTCGCCGATCATCGGCGGGGCGCCGGTGCGGGGAATGGCGGACGCCTGCCTGACGGCCATCGGGGTCGCGACGTCGGCTCTGGCCGTTGCCGAGCTCTACGGGCTCGGGCTGCTCGACGGGTGGCTCGTCGATTCCGCCGACGCGGATGTGCGGGTCGAGGGCATCGAGGTGCGGTCGCGGCCGCTGCTGATGAGCGACGAGGGCGCGACGGTCGATATCGCGCGGGCCGCGCTCGACCTCGCCGTCGAGTTGAAGCGGGCGGAGGACGCCGAGTGAAGATCGAGGTTTTCGGCGTTCCGGGGCTTCCCGAGGTCGCCGAGGGCGATGACATCGCCGCGCTGGTTCCCGCCGACCTGGTCGCCGATGGGGACGTGCTCGTCGTCACGTCCAAGATCGTGAGCAAGGCGGAGGGGCGGATCCTGGTCGCCGACGACCGGGAGAAGGCCATCGACGCCGAGACCGTGCGGGTGGTCGCGCGGCGGACGCATGCGCGCGGCGAGACCCGGATCGTGGAGACGCGGCAGGGGCTCGTGCTCGCGGCGGCCGGTGTGGACGCGTCCAACACGCGGCCGGGCACCGTGCTGCTGCTGCCGGAGGACCCCGACGCCTCGGCGCGGCGCATCCGGGCCGGGGTGCGGAAGCACGCCGGTGTGGAGGTGGCCGTGATCGTCTCCGACACGCTCGGGCGGCCGTGGCGGAACGGGCTGACCGATGCCGCCATCGGGGTCGCCGGGCTGGAGCCGCTCAATGATCTGCGCGGGCTGGACGACTCCTACGGCAACCGGCTCGACGCCACCATCACGGCCGTGGCCGATGAGATCGCCGCTGCGGGCGAACTGGTCAAGGGCAAGTTCGACGGGGTGCCGATCGCCGTCGTGCGGGGGCTCACCGGGGTCGTGACGGCGGAGGACGGGCCGGGGGCGCGCGCTCTGGTGCGTCCGCCTGCCGAGGACATGTTCCGGTTCGGGTCGGCGGACGTGCTGCGTGCGCGGCGGACGATCCGGGAGTTCACCGACGAGCCGGTGGACCCGGCGGCGGTGCGGCGGGCCGTCGGCGCGGCGATCACCGCCCCGGCGCCGCACCACACGACGCCGTGGCGGTTCGTCCTGCTGGAGTCGGCGGTGTCCCGGACGCGGCTACTCGACGCGATGCGCGACGCCTGGGAGGCCGACCTGCGGCGGGACGGGTTCTCCGAGGAGTCGATCACCAAGCGGCTCCGCCGCGGCGAGGTGCTGCGGCGCGCCCCCCACCTCGTGGTGCCGTGCCTGGTGATGGACGGTTCGCACGACTATCCGGACGAGCGCCGGTCGCGCGCCGAGCGCGAGATGTTCGTCGTGGCGGCGGGCGCCGGCGTGGAGAACCTGCTGGTCGCGCTGGCGGTCGAGGGGCTCGGGTCGTGCTGGGTCTCGAGCACGATGTTCTGCCGGGACGTGGTGCGCGAGGTGCTCGACCTGCCGGACGAGTGGGATCCGATGGGCGCGGTGGGAGTCGGTCACGCGGCCGCGCCCCCGCGCGACCGCCCCGCCCGCAGCGCGGACGCGTTCATCGAGGTGCGCTGAGCGGGAATAACTCCGTGGTGGCCGGGGCTGGTCCCGATGCGGGACCCCGGGGCGGCGCGAATTATGACGATTGGCATAGAGTGCCCGCATGGACGCGACGAGCTCCGCTCTTCGCCGGGCCCTGGCCCGCGCGCGTGACGGCAAGACACTGGACCGATCCGAGGCCACCACACTGCTGCAGGCCCGCGGGGCGCAGCTCGACGATCTGCTCTCCTACGCGGCCCGCACCCGGGACGCCGGCCTGGAGGCCGCCGGCCGGCCGGGCGTCATCACCTACAGCCGCAAGGTCTTCATCCCGCTGACCCGGCTGTGCCGGGACCGCTGCGGCTACTGCACGTTCGCGACCGTCCCGCACAAGCTGGACGCGCCGTACCTCAGCCCGGACGAGGTGCTGGAGATCGCGCGGCAGGGCGCCGAGATGGGCTGCAAGGAGGCCCTGTTCACGCTCGGGGACCGTCCCGAGGACCGGTGGAAGCAGGCGCGCGAGTGGCTGGACGCGCACGGCTACGACGACACGCTGTCCTACGTGCGGGCCATGGCGATCCGGGTGCTGGAGGAGACCGGGCTGCTGCCGCACCTGAACCCGGGCGTGCTGACGTGGCGCGACTTCCAGCGGCTCAAGCCGGTCGCGCCGTCGATGGGCATGATGCTGGAGACGACGGCGACGCGGTTGTTCAGCGAGAAGGGCGGGCCGCACTTCGGGTCGCCGGACAAGGACCCGGCCGTCCGGCTGCGGGTCCTCGAGGACGCCGGGCGCACGAACGTGCCGTTCACGACCGGGATCCTGATCGGCATCGGCGAGACGGTCGAGGAGCGCGCGGACGCGATCTTCGAGATCCGGCGGACGATGCGGGAGTACGGGGCGATCCAGGAGGTGATCGTCCAGAACTTCCGCGCGAAGCCCGACACGAAGATGCGCGACACCCCGGACGCGGAGCTGGGGGAGCTGGCCGCGACGATCGCGGTGACCCGGCTCATTCTGGGGCCGAAGGCGCGCGTGCAGGCGCCGCCGAACCTGGTCGCCGACCAGTACGCGCTGATGCTGCGGGCGGGGATCGACGACTGGGGCGGCGTCTCGCCGCTGACGCCCGACCACGTGAACCCGGAGCGGCCGTGGCCGCAGATCGACGAGCTGGCCGAGCGGACCGCCGAGCTGGGGTTCTCGCTGCGGGAACGGCTGACGATCTATCCCGAGTACGTACGGCGGGGCGAGCCGTGGCTCGACCCGCGGCTCATCGGGCATGTCGCCGCTCTCGCCGACCCGGCCACCGGGCTGGCGAGGGAGGACGCGGTGCTCGAGGGGCGTCCGTGGCAGGAGCCCGACGGCGGGTTCGAGGCGTCCGGGCGGACTGATCTGCACACGTCGATCGACACGACGGGACGGACCAGTGACCGGCGCGACGACTTCGACGAGGTCTACGGGGACTGGGACGCGCTGAAGGAGCGCATGTCCGCGCCCCAGCGGTTCGACGCCGATGTGAAGACCGCTCTCGCGCGCGCGGAGCAGGACCCCGCGGGACTGTCGGACGATGAGGCGCTCGCCCTCCTGCACGCCGATGGGCCTGAACTCGACGCGCTGGCCCGGCTCGCCGACGACCTGCGCCGGGAGACCGTTGGCGACGATGTGACGTACGTCGTCACTCGGAACATCAACTTCACGAACGTCTGCTACACCGGGTGCCGGTTCTGCGCGTTCGCGCAGCGGCGGACCGACGCCGACGCCTACACGCTGTCGCTGAGCCAGGTCGGTGACCGAGTGGACGAGGCGTGGGCCGCGGGCGCCACCGAGATCTGCATGCAGGGCGGCATCCATCCGGACCTGCCCGGAACCGCTTACTTCGACCTCGCGCGTGAGGTGAAGCAGCGGGCACCCGACATCCATCTGCATTCGTACAGCCCGATGGAGGTCGTGAACGGCGCGTCCAGGACCGACATGTCGATCCGGGAGTGGTTGCAGGCCGCGAAGGAGGCCGGGGTCGACTCGCTGCCCGGGACGGCCGCCGAGATCCTGGACGACGATGTGCGGTGGGTGCTGACCAAGGGGAAACTGCCCACCGACCAGTGGGTCGAGGTCGTCACCACTGCGCATGAGGTGGGCATCCCGACGACGTCCACGATGATGTACGGGCACGTGGATACTCCGTCGCACTGGGTCGCGCACCTCAAGTTGCTGAGGTCGATCGAGGAGCGGACGGGCGGGTTCAGCGAGTTCGTGCTGCTGCCGTTCGTCCACCACAACTCGCCCATCTATCTCGCGGGGCTGGCGCGTCCTGGGCCGACTGTGCGGGAAAACGTGGCCGTCCATGCCCTGGCGCGGATCCTGCTGCACGGCGCGATCCCCAACATCCAGACGTCGTGGGTGAAGCTGGGCGATGAGCTGTGTACGCGGGTCCTGCAAGGGGGCGTGAACGACCTGGGCGGCACGCTGATGGAGGAGACCATCAGCCGGATGGCCGGGTCGGAGAACGGTTCGTTCAAGCCCATCAGCGACCTGGAGGAGATCGCCCGGCGCGCGGGCCGTCCGGCAAAGCAGCGCACGACCCTATACGGCGAGGTACCGGCGGAGCGCCTGGAGGCGTCCCGCCGCACCGACGGAATCGGCCATTTCGGCCACCTCCCCCTAACCCCCATCTCCCGTTGACCTGCGGCGGGGGGTGTTTTATATTGGGTCGCTGAAAACACACAACCACCACAACAACCACACCCAGACCTTGATATGGGTGGGCGTGGG
>NZ_JBEYTW010000177.1:0-6779 GCF_040643275.1 Spirillospora sp. NPDC047418 | reverse complement strand
CGCCCTCCGTTGACCTGCGGCGTGTTGTTGTTATGAGCGCGTCGAAAACAACAACACGCCGCAGGTCAACGAAATCGGTGGACCGGGCGACGTCCGTGAGCCCCGCGCCTAGTCGCCGGTGAAGGCGCCTTCGGCCAGGTCCTTGAAGCGTTCTAGGTCCTCGGCCGGGGTGTCGATCGCGCGGAGCGGACCGGCGTCGGCGAGGTGCGTCCGAGCGTAGAGGCGGGCGACGAGCGCCTTGCGGTCGGCTCCGGAGTCGTCGCGCTCCCAGCCCGCCTGCTCCAGCAGCAGCGCCGCCGCGTAGACGTCCGCCATGTACTGGGCGAGCGGGAAGAGCCGCGCCTCGGCCACAGTCCGGTCGAGGCCGCGCCACGTTTCTATGGCCTGCCGGAGATGCCCGATGCGGTCGTTGACCAGGTCGGCGGTCGCGTCGTCCCCGCTCGGCGCCTGCTGGACAGCTTGGGTCAGCCGTTCGAGGAACGGCTCGTGCGCGTCCTGCCGCTCGATGCCGCGGCGGACGTCCAGGCACAGGATGTTGTCGCCGCCCTCCCAGATGGGATTGACCTGCGCGTCCCGCAGGATGCGCGCCACCGGCCACTGCTCGATGTACCCGTTGCCGCCGTGGATCTCGATGGCGTCGCTCGCCGCCGTCACACCCAGCCGAGACGCCCGCAGCTTGATCAGCGCGGCGCCGATGCGGAGGCGGGGACGTCCCAGGTACCCGTCGAACACGAGCGCCTGGGCGGCCTCGGTCTCCACGATCAGCTCGGCGAGCTTGCGCCGCATGAGCGGCTGGTCGATGAGCGCGGCCCCGAACGCCTCCCGCGCCCCGGCGTAGCAGAGCGACTCGACCAGCGCCCGCCGCGCGCAGCCGAGACCCATCATCGAGATGCCGAGCCGGGCGCCGTTCGTCAGTTCCATCATGCGGGCGAGGCCCTTGCCGTCCCCGCCCTGGCCGGCGCTTGAGGACGGGGCCAGCAGGAACGACTCCGCGTCGGTGAACTCGATCTCCGCGGACGCGACCGACCTGGTGCCGAGCTTGTCCTTGAGCCGCCGGACCCGGACGCCGTTGCGCGACCCGTCCCGCCGCTCCTTCAGGACGAGGAACGGTGCGATGCCGCGAACCCCGTCCACGCCGCCCTCCGACTTGGCCAGCACCACGAACGCCGACCCGTTGGCGTTGGACGCGAACCACTTGAGCCCGTTGAGGCGCCAGGCGTCGCCGTCCTTGGACGCGGTCGACTCCAGCGCGCCCAGATCCGACCCGCCCGACCGCTCCGTCAGCATCTGTGCGGCCTCGCCGGACATCTCCCCCGCGGAGAACAGTTCCCGCACCCGCTCCTTGACGTCCTCGGGCGCGAACATCTCCGTCAGCCGCACGACCATCTCGCCACCGGTGCCGAGCGCGCACGCCATGCCGATGTCCGCCTGGTCCAGAAGGTAGCTCCAGGCCACGCCCAGCGGCGCGGCGTCGACCCCGTTGGCCTTCGCCTCCGCGACGAAGTCCGGACGGGTGAACGAGGTCGCGACGATGTCCCGCCGGGCCGCCTCGAAGGACGGCGGCATGACGACCTCGCTGACATCGCGTCCCCACCGGTCGTACTTCTCCAGCCGCGGCGGGTTCCGGTCGGTCTCCTCGGCGCGCTCGGCGATCGGCCCGCCCATCAGCGCGCCCATCTCCTTCAGCCGCGGCTCGGCCCAGCCGAACCCGTCCCCGAGGTGCCGCCGCATGAGGAACCGCAGCGTGGGGTCGCAGTCGTACCAGTTGCGGCCCGCCGCGCCCCGGTAGCGCTCGGTCGCGTACCGGCGCGCCTTCTCCGCGTCACCGAACGGCAGCCGGTCGAACGGCTCGATCAGATAGGACGTCATGCCCCCGACATTACGCTTTCTCGTCACATGATGGAAGCCTGTAATATATCGGTGGAGCATCGCGGAGCAAACGATCATGCCGATACTCTTTTGCCCGGTCACAGGGGGGTGGGCGGGTGTTCGGGATCTTCAAGCGGCGGCGCGAGGACGAACTGGCGCAGATCGAGGCCGAGATCACCGCGTTCGGCGAGGAGTTGGCCCGGCTGCCGCTCGATCCGGACGAGCACGGCGCCGACCCCGACCTGATGGCCGGCTACGCGCGTGCCCTGGACGCCTACGACCAGGCCAAACGGCACTTCCTCGGCGACCGCGACCGGGCGGACGCCGCCGACGTCCTGCGCACTCTTGAGGAGGGACGCAGCACGCTCGCCCGCGTCAACGCCGTCCTGACGGGCCGTCCCCTCTGCTTCTTCGACCCGCGCCACGGCCCCTCCACGCAGCGCGTCGCCTGGGCCCCGCCGGGCGGCGCCCACCGCGACATCGACGTGTGCGCCGCCGACGCGATCCGGCTCACCGAGGGCCTGCCGCCGATCGCGACGGGCGTCCGGCCGCCGCCCGCTTCCGCGCCGGCACGCCCGCGCCCCGCGTCGACCGGCACCGCGCCCCGGCAGGGAAAACGACCCGGGCCGTTCAAAGTCGCGCCCCCGGAGTTGGGCAAGAAGCAGCACGTGAAAGGGCGAGGCGACGGGGAAGCGATGCTCCACCACCCCAAGTGGGACGTGCCGTCGATACTCGTCGTCCGTCTCCACGGAGGCGGAAAGGTCGAACACGTCCGCGACGGAAAAGCCGTGCGGCTGGCGGAGGCGTCCTTGCCCTACCGCACTGTGCGGCCGCTTCCGCTGGGCACCGACTGGCCCGTCCAATTGCGCATCGAATGCACCGGCACATGGTCGGCCTGGCTGCAAGCGGGCGACAGCGCTCCCGCCCTCGACCGGACCATCGGCTCACGCGGCCCATTCCTCTGCCGCTACATCGGCGGCGCGGCACGAATCCAGATGGAGCACAGGGAAGGCGGCAAGTACTCCGTCACCGAACTGACGCCCGAATTCGGCCACGGCCCGACCATCCTCTCCGGCAAGGGCATCTCCTCGGCCGAGGGCGAGCTGGCGGGCTCGGCGTTCCTCCTCGTGGAGGCGCGAGGCGAGTGGCTGATCAGAGTGGCCTAGAGTCGAGGCCAGCCATGGACAGCCTGGAGATCCGCCCGCTCACCGCCCGCTCCGTCGTGCTGAGCACGCTCCTCGGCGTCCATCCGCCCCGGCTCCCGGCCCGCCACCTCGTCCGCGTCGGCGACCTGTTCGGCATCGCCGAGGGGACGATCCGGGTGGCGCTCTCCCGCATGGTCGCCGCCGGCGACCTCGCCCAGTCCGGCGGCGCGTACACCCTGACCGAACGCCTCCTCGCCCGCCAGGCCCGCCAGGACGAGAGCCGCTCCCCGCAGACCCTCACCTGGGACGGCACCTGGGAGATCGCCGTCATCACCGCCGAACGCCGACCCGCCGCCGACCGCGCCGCCCTCCGCCAGGCGATGTCGGCGCTCCGCCTGGCGGAACTGCGCGAGGGCACCTGGCTGCGTCCCGCCAACCTGACCCGCACCCGTCCGGACCCGGTCGTCCACCAGTGCACCTTCCTGACCGGCCGCCCCGAAGAGGACCCCGTCGCACTCGCCGCCACCCTCTGGGACCTGGACGCCTGGACGACCAGGGCCGAAACCCTCCGCACGGCCCTGACCGAGGCGACCGACATCGCCGACCGCTTCACCCTGGCCGCCGCCGTCCTCCGCCACCTCCTGAACGACCCCCTCCTCCCCCCGCCCCTCCTCCCACCCACCTGGCCGGGCTCGGCACTGCGCGACCTCTACAAGAAATTCGAGAAGGACTTCGCACAACTCCTCACAACCCAGGTGCTGACCTAACCCGGGCCAACCAACCCCCTGGCATGGCGTGCCCACGACCTCTAACCTGACAATCCGTCGGACAGGAGGTTCGATGGACCGAGCAGAACAAGCGGCTTCTCTGTTACCGCACGTCAGCCGATTAGCCGAAGAACACGGCCCCGCCTTAAAACGCGCCCACACGCTCCTCCTCGACGGAGCCCTAGTAGGCCCGGCCGCAGAGCGCCTCCAGAAGACCTTCACGAACCAGCACGACGACGTCCGCTCCGCCTTCTACGCCGCCTTCGACGCCGTCCGCCACTTGGCCGCCGGCACCGGCCCCCGCGTCCGCGACCCCTACATCCCAGGCGCCCCCCGAGGAGGCCGCCCCACATCGGCCATCCGCAGCGGCTCACCGGAGAAACTCGACCAGCTCAACGCGGAACTGACCCGCGCCTCGAACTCCTGGGACGAGGCCGCCCAGGCCCTCTCCGAAATCCTCGCCAACCTCGGCCTCACCACCTCCCCCGCCCGGGCGATCTCCCGCGCCGCGCAAACGGTCGCCCCCCAGAAGCACGAAGTGCGCCGAAGCCGCGACGAACTCCTCAAGACCGACCGCCGACCAACCGCCGAGTACGCCAAGACCGGCAACGTGTTACACGACGGCTGGAACGCCTACGCCCACCACTACCTCCCCGGCCTCGGCCAAGGCGTGAAGGACATGGGCCTCAGCGCCCTGGCCGGCAACCCGATGACGGCCCCCTTCTACATAGCGATCAAGCCGAAGGGCTGGCTGGAGCGAGGCCCCGTAGGCCAGATCCAGGGCCTCGCCCAGGGCGTCCAGCACCCGATCGCCTTCGCCAAGGCCGCCATCAACTGGGAAGAATGGAAACGCGACCCCGTCCGAGCCTTCGGCGAGGCCGCCCCCACGCTCGTCATCACCGCGATCACGATGGGCACAGGCTCCGGCTCAGGCATGACCGCCCGCCTGGCCACCGCCCTCCGCCGCACTCCCAAAGCCGAAACCGCAAAGTCCGCCAAAGCCCTCCAAGAAGCCGCCGCCGAAGCCCCCAGAACCGACAACCTCACCGAGAAACCTCCAACTACTCCTGATCCGGCAATCCCGTCCCCCGGATTCGCCCGACAACCGAACATCGACGTGAAGTCAACCGATACACAGCCACCGCCCCCCAGAGATCATAATGAATTAGAAACCGACGCCGCCGCCAAGGGCCACACGAGCGGAAAACTTGATGAATCTAGAAAGAAGTTCAACCAGAAAGAGCGCTTGATAGCGGATCTACTGGTTTCAGAGGGCCGCCGTGTCGAGGCCGTGCCAGAATCCAAAGTCGACAGAGTGCGAACACCGGATGCTCTCGTAGACGACGTTCCGGTCGAATTTAAAAGCCTTGACCCAACTGCCGTACCAAAAAGCATCAAGAACGCGCTGAATACAGCGAAGGGGCAAGCGCCGAATGCGATCATCGACGCGCGCGGCACCAGGCTGACAGAGGAGGACGCGAGAGAGGGGTTAGACAAGTTCCTACGTTACAATCCCGGGCGCATGGATTCAATCCGAATCCTGGGGGACGGGTACGAGATAACCGAGCCTTGAGGAGCAACATGAGCGGCTATCACGAGATATTCGTCCGAACGAGTAACTCGATAGAGCAACTCGTGGCCGACATAGCGACCGCCGCAAACTGCAAGATGCGCAAGTTCGACACGACGGACAACCCCATCGCCTACGCCGGGCGGTCCCGTGAAGTCGCAGTAGAGGTCGAACTGCACCACGATTTCGAGGACGACTTCGGCATGAATTTCTCCCAATACCCGATAGTCATCACGCTGCGCTCCTTCGACAGCGACAAAGCACACGAAGAGGTGGTGGCCAAGGATATTTTTCAAAAAATGTCCGCGATCGGCGACTACGCGATGCTCCTCGCATTCGACCTCCAGAGATTGATAGCGAAACACCCGGCCGACAACGCCTGAGAAGCAGACCGGGGGCGCGGCCGCTGCCGCATCGGGCTATCGGCCATCAACGAACGGGAGGAGCCGAGTGACGTCAAGCAGCTGTGATCGCCTGTTGGAGCCCGCTACTCGCCCCGCAAAGAGCGCGGCGGCGGAGGCGTTGCGAAACGGGTGGACCGATCCAGAAATCTGGGACTTATGACGGACGGTCCAGCTCGCTGGCGGGGGTTCGCCTCGGAGGAGATCGAGGCGCTGTCAGACTGGCATGTCCTTGACGAGGGCCCCGGCGAGCGAGAATGCCCGCACTGCCATCGGATACGCCTCCGCATCTATTTGTACAGGTCGCGGCACACCAACAGCCTCGTCACGCAGATATGGTGCTCCCGTTGTCGCAGCTACTCCGGCTGGGCGGGACCCTGGCCACTGGGACTTTTCATCAGCGATCCTCTAGCGAACCTTCCATTTGACGAATTCGCGGCCCTCAACCAGGACGAGGACACTCTCTTCAAACGCCTGGACGTACTCTGGGCCGACGGAGACCTGCCTCAGCAGGTGACGCGCGCATGAGCGGGACGCCTGCTTGGGAGCCGCGGGCGTGGCCGCTCGACGCGGCGGCGGCCACAACTCCGCGGAGCTGACCCTCAGAGCCAGGGTCGGCTCTCTACGCACTGGGCCTGGATTTCCACGACGCCGTTCTTCAACTCGGCGAATCTGACCGAGATCGATCTGGTGAACGGACTTCACGGACGCGCGGGTGGTCAGAACGGCGCGGATGTGGCGGTGAGGAATTAGCCGTGCTGCTCCGCCGATCACCTGCGTGGTGCGGTGACTGGTCAGGGGCGCGGGTGTGGCGTGTAGGAGCCGGTGCGGAGGTCGGTTAGGAGGGACGGGGCGGTGGGGTGCCAGTTGTATATGGTTTCTGCGCGGGTCGGGTCCAGGGGGGACGAGCGGGTCAGGACGTCGGCGAAGGGGCCTAGTACTCCAGTTGTAGATCGCGATCTTGCTGGTCGGGGCTGGTCCGGGAACGGGTGCGGCCACCGGTGATCATCGGTGTGTGAAGACAGAA
>NZ_JBEYTW010000176.1:0-6885 GCF_040643275.1 Spirillospora sp. NPDC047418 | reverse complement strand
CCGACACCTCGACCGTCTCACCCACCACGGCCTTCGCCGGCCACCGGCCGCACCCCACCACCGGCGCCACGTCCAGGATCGGAATGCGACCGAGCCTCGGAATGCCGGTCATACGGGACGTTCCGGACTCGACGTGCATGTGCCACCCCTACCCGCGCGGGACTTCCGAAACGTCCCATGCCCGCGAACGGCGGCCTACCGCCCTGTAGTTTGGGATAACTTTACGCAGCCTCACGATCGCGGAAAGTAAGTGACGGAACCGCCGAAGTCCCCGCGCACACGGGGGTTTTCACGTTTTCCCACCGGCCGGTGCCGGGGTCCGGCCCCGGGGCGAGGGTGGGGTGCACCCGTCGCATTCATGGGACGGCAGCGCATAGCGTGGCTATGTGTGAAGGCAATCCGACGTTTCACGGTCCGCACCGTCCTTCCCGAGCCGCTCCGGCAGCTTGAGGAGCTCGTCCTCAATCTGCGCTGGTCCTGGCACCACGAGACGCTCGACCTGTTCCGCGCCGTGGACCCCGCGCTCTGGGAGGCCGTCCACCACGACCCGGTCCGCCTGCTCGGCGAGGTCTCGCCGGAGCGGCTGGCGCGGCTGGCGGAGGACCGGCGGTTCCTGCGCCGCCTGCAGGACACCGCCGAGGACCTGCGCGAGTACCTGACCGCCCCGCGCTGGTACCAGACCCGGCCGGACGGCCCGTCGTCCATCGCCTACTTCTCGCCCGAGTACGGGATCACCGCCGCGCTGCCGCAGTACTCCGGCGGCCTCGGCATCCTGGCCGGCGACCACCTGAAGACGGCGAGCGACCTCGGCGTCCCCATCCTCGGGGTCGGGCTGCTGTACCGGCACGGGTACTTCTCGCAGTCGCTGTCGCCGGACGGCTGGCAGCTGGAGCGCTACCCGCCGATCGACCCGAACGGGCTCCCGCTCACCCTGCTCCGCGAGCGGGACGGGACGCCCGTGCACATCACGATCGGCCTCCCCAAGGGGCACGGCCTGCGCGCGCAGGTGTGGATCGCGCGGGTCGGACGCGTCCCGCAGCTGCTCCTGGACTCCGACGTCGAGGACAACGACCAGGCGGCCCGCGACGTCACCGACCGGCTGTACGGGGGCGGCGGCGACCACCGGCTGCTGCAGGAGATGCTGCTCGGCATCGGCGGCGTCCGGGCGATCCGCGCGTACTGCCGCATCACCGGGCATCCCGCGCCCGAGGTGTTCCACACCAACGAGGGCCATGCCGGGTTCCTCGGCCTGGAGCGCATCCGCGAGCTGGCGTCGGAGGACGGCCTGACGTTCGACGAGGCCCTCGAGGCGACGCGCGCGGGCACCGTGTTCACCACGCACACGCCCGTCCCCGCCGGCATCGACCGGTTCCCCCGCGAGCTGATCGGCCGGTACTTCGGCGGTTCGAACGAGGAGGAGCAGGTCCCCGTCGACCGGGTCCTCGCGCTCGGCGCCGAGGACTACCCCGGCGGCGACCGCACCGTGTTCAACATGGCCGTGATGGGGATGCGGCTGTCGCAGCGCGTCAACGGCGTCAGCGAGCTGCACGGCGAGGTCAGCCGGGAGATGTTCGGCGGCCTGTGGGGCGGGTTCGACCTCGCCGAGGTCCCGATCGGGTCGATCACCAACGGGGTGCACGCGGGCACCTGGGTGGCGCGCGAGGTCCTGGAGTTCACCGCCCGCGAACTGCCGTCGGTGATGGAGACCGGCCGCGGCTGGGAGGGCGTCCGCGCCGTGGCCGACCCGGAGATCTGGCGGATGCGGGGCCTGCTGCGGCACCGTCTCGTGCAGGACGCGCGCCGCCGGCTCCGCGAGTCGTGGCGGCAGCGCGGCGCCAGCGAGGCCGAGGTCTCCTGGATCGACGACGCGCTCGACCCGGGCGTCCTGACGATCGGGTTCGCGCGGCGCGTCCCGTCCTACAAGCGGCTCACGCTGATGATGACCGACCCGGACCGGCTCCGCTCGATCCTGCTGGACCCGGACCGGCCCGTGCAGATCGTGATCGCCGGGAAGGCACACCCGGCGGACGAGGGCGGCAAGAAGCTGATCCAGCAGATCGTGCGGTTCGCCGACTCCGAGGACGTCCGGCACCGCATCGTGTTCCTGCCCGACTACGACATCGCGCTCGGGCAGCTCCTGGTGCAGGGGTGCGACGTGTGGATGAACAACCCGCTGCGCCCGCTGGAGGCGAGCGGCACGTCCGGGATGAAGGCGGCGCTGAACGGCGGGCTGAACCTGTCGATCCTGGACGGCTGGTGGGACGAGTGGTACGACGGCCAGAACGGCTGGGCGATCCCGTCCGCCGACGGCCTGTCCAGCCCCGACCGGCGCGACGAGCTGGAGGCCGCCGCGCTGTACGAGCTGATCGAGGACCACGTGGCCGTCACCTTCTACGACCGCGACTCGGCGGACCTGCCGCGCCGCTGGCTGGAGATGGTGAAGCACACCATCGCCACGCTCGGCCCGAAGGTCCTCGCGTCGCGGATGCTGCGCGACTACGTCGAGGGCCTCTACACTCCGGCCGCCGCGTCCGAGCAGGCCATGGTCGCCGACAAGTACGCGGGCGCCCGCGCGCTGGCGGCCTGGAAGCAGCGGGTCCGCAAGGCGTGGCCGGGCGTCGCCGTCGAGCACGTCGAGTCCAACGGCGAGGAGAGCCCGCAGGTCGGCGCGCGCCTCACCGTGCGGGTCGTCGCGGACCTCGGCGGTCTCGACCCCGGCGACGTCGCCGTGGAGGTCGCCTACGGCCGGGTGGACGACGCCGACGCGCTCGTCGACCCGTCCTACCTGGAGCTGGCGGAGGTCGAGCCGGCCGAGAACGGGCGGCGCCGCTACACCGGCGAGGTCCCCCTCGGACGCAGCGGCGCGTTCGGTTACAGCGTCCGGGTGGTGCCCAGCCACCCGCTGCTGTCGGGGCGCGCCGAGATGGGCCTGGTCGCGCTGCCGCCCGCCCCGCAGGGCATGACGAACGGCGACCTGCGCTAGGCGGCGGGCTCGTCCCCGCCGTCCCCGCCGTCCTCCTCCGCGGCCTCCTCGTCCTCCTCGTCGGGCGGCGGGTCGGGCGCCCGCCATCCGGCGATGAGGACGGGCAGCAGCAGATGCGTCTCGAACAGCCCGACGACGCCCAGCGCGACCGCCGCCATCGGGACCTCCTCGGTGTCGGTGCCCAGCACCACGGCCGCGACCGCGACGAGGACGCCGAGCATCACCCGGTGCGCCACCGCGAACGAGCGGACCCGCTCGGCGACCTGCCGCTCGTCCAGCAGCCGCTCCGACAGTGACATCGTGCCGCGCGTCGCGATGTTCAGCAGGCTGATCACCGGCAGCGTGACCAGCACGGACACGCCGAGCAGGGACAGTGACACCACCATCGCGGTGTCGCTCGGCGCCAGGTTCCACGAGACCGCCGTCGCCGCCCAGATCAGCGCCATCGCCGTCATGCCGGCCGCGGCCAGCGCCCGCCGCCGGCCCCGGGTGGCGTACCAGGAGGGCAGCGTGTCGCGCTGCAGGACCTCCCGCCGGTACGCCGACCACCGCTCGAACATCCGCGTGCCTCCTGTCCCCGTCATCACGTGCTCCCCAGCCGGGGGAACGGCTCCAGCGAGAACACCACCTCGACCGGCACCTCGAAGAACGCGGCGATGCGCAGCGCGAGGTACAGGCTGGGGCTGTACTCGCCGCGTTCCAGGTACCCGATCGTCTGGTAGTGGACGCCGAGCGCCGTCGCCAGCTCGCGGCGCGAGACGCCGCGTTCGGCCCGCAGCACCGCGATCCGGTTGTGGACGTGCTCCTTGCCGTCCGCCTTGTCCTTCGCCACCACCGGCCCAGTCTCCCGCAGCCGCCGGTCAGAACGCGCCCTGCGCGGCCCGGCGCTCCTGCCGCTCGGCCAGCCGCGCCCCGGACTCGCGCCGCGTCGCACGCAGCAGCAGGAAGGGGGCGAGCAGCAGGCCCGCGGCGGCCCAGGCCCCGAGGACGGCGGCGGTCTGCGGCAGGCGCCAGCTCCCGCCGAGCTCGGCGACCGCCATCGAGTCGGGCAGGAACACCGCCCGCAGCCCGAGCCCCTGCCAGTACAGCGGGAAGAACTGCGCGGCGGTCTGCACGGCCTCCGGCAGCCGCGCCACCGGGAACATCACCCCGGAGACGAGCATGAGCGCCATCACCGGCAGCGACAGGATGCTCGCCGCGTTGCGCGGGCCGGGCAGCAGCGCCCCGAGGGCCGCGCCGAGCGGGACGACCGACAGCGTGCCGAGCGCCAGCACCCAGGCCAGCGTCAGCCAGTCGGCGGGCGCCGCCGGCAGCCGGAGCCCGGCGACCGCCGCGCCCGCGACCAGCATCAGCAGCACGTACCCGGCGATCTGCAGCAGCACCGACACCGCGCGCCCGGCCAGGTAGGCCGAGGGCCCGCCGGGGACCGTGCGCAGCCGCAGCAGCGTGCCCTCCTCGCGGTCCGCCGCGATGCCCATCGGCAGGTTCAGCAGCGCCGCCGAGAACACCGAGAACGCGATGAACCCGGCGGTCATCAGGACGGCCTGGGACTCCCCGGTCCCCTCCACGACGGTGTCGCCCTGCCAGCGGACCAGCAGCACGTACACCCCCACGGTGCCGATCAGCGTGGAGACCAGCTCCCGGCGGCTGCGCAGGAACTGCACGTGCTCCGTCCAGCCGCGGCGCAGCCCGATCCGCATCGCCCGCATGCCCGGTGCGCTCATCACGCGGCCTCCTTCCGTGACACGAGATCGAGATAGCTCTGCTCCAGCGACGGGCGCCGGACCTCCAGCCCCGGCACCGGCCCGCCGAACCGCCGGTGCAGCTCGAACGCCAGCCGGGACGGGTCGGACGTCCGCTCGGCGCGCGGCACGCCGTCCTCCAGCCAGCGCACCTCCGACGCCGCCTGCACCACCGACGCCAGGCCGGACGAGGTGCCGCAGACGCGCACCGCGCCGTCGACGAGGATCGCGATCCGGTCGGCGAGCCGCTCGGCCTCGGCGAGGTCGTGCGTGGTGAGCAGCACCGTCATGCCGTCGTCGCGCGCGAGCCGCTCGACCAGCCCGTGGAACTCCCGGCGCGCCTCCGGGTCGAAACCGGCGGTCGGCTCGTCCAGGAACAGCAGCTCGGGGCGGCCCACGATGCCGAGCGCGATGTCGAGCCGGCGCCGCTGGCCGCCCGACAGCCGCCCGACCGCCTGCCCGGCCTGGGCGGTGAGGCCCATGACCTCCAGCAGCTCGCCCGGGTCGCGGGGCCGCGGGTAGAAGGCGGCGATATGCGCGAGCAGCTGCCGGACGCGCCAGCGCGGGTGGTCCTGCCAGTTCTGCAGGACGACGCCGAGCCGCGCCCGCCACGCGTCCCCGCCCGTCCCGGGGTCGGTGCCGAGCACCGCGACCTCCCCGGACGAGCGGCGCCGGAACCCCTCCAGGATCTCGATCGCGGTCGTCTTCCCGGCGCCGTTCGGGCCGAGCAGCGCCACCACCTCGCCCGACCGGACGTCGAGATCGACGCCGCGCAGCACCTCGGTGCGGCCGTACCGCATCCGCAGGTTCCGCGCCCGGATCACCGGCTCGCTCATGTGCACCCCCATACCGGGACTTGGATCATCAACCCGATTCCTACTTCCATTGATAGTAGAAGTACTACATTCCATCGCAGTGTCGCAAGCGGAGGGATCCTGGCAGGATGGACACGTGCGACTGACGACCCGACGCGAGCGGCCGCTCCGGCGGCTGCTGGAGGGCCGCACCGCGGACGCGCTCCTGGCGGCGGGCTGCCTGCTCCTCCTCGTCGTGATCGCGCTGCTGGAGACCCATCTCGTGGGGCGCGGCGCGATGCCGCACTTCGGCTGGGCGCTGATCGTGATCGCCTGCGGGGCGCTGTACTTCCGCCGGAGCCACCCGGTCGCGGTCGCCGCCGTCACGCTGGCCGCCTGCGGGGTCTACTACCCGGCCACCGACCCGGACGGCCCCCTCATGATCACCTTCGTGATCGCGCTCTACACCGCGGCGGCCGCGGGGCGGCTGGCGACGGCCGCGCTGCTCGCCGCCGCCGCGATGGCCGGCACCGTCTACGGCGACACCCGCGACGACATGAACCATCTGGCGGACGCGGCGTCCTTCCTGCTCGCGGGCTGGTTCGTCGCCGTGATCGCGATCGGCGGCGTCGTCCGCAACCGGCGCGCCTACCTGCGCGAGGCGCAGGAGCGCGCACGGGTCGCCGAGCGCGGCCGGGAGGCCGAGGCCCGCCGCCGCGCCGTCGAGGAGCGGCTGCGCATCGCCCGCGAACTGCACGACGTCCTCGGCCACAACATCTCGCTGATCAACGTGCAGGCCACCGCCGCGCTGCACGGCCTGCGCCGCGAACCCGAACGCGCCGAGGACGCGCTCACCGCGATCAAGCAGGCCAGCAAGGACACGCTCCGGGAGATGCGCGCCACCCTCGGCGTCCTCCGCCAGGTCGACGAGGCCGCCCCGGTCACCCCGGCGCCCGGCCTGGCCCGGCTGGACGAGCTGACCAGCGGCATCTCGGCCGCCGGGCTCGTGATCCGCACGAAGATCGAGGGCGATCCGCGGCCGCTGCCCGCCGAGGCCGACCTGGCCGCGTACCGGATCGTCCAGGAGGCCCTCACGAACGTGACCCGCCACAGCCGCGCGTCCACCGCGACGGTCCGCGTCGGCTACGCGGAGGCCGAGGTGACGGTGAGCGTGGAAGACGACGGAATGCCGTCGTCGTCCGGGACGCCCGGGGACGGAAGCGGCATCCGCGGCATGCGCGACCGCGCCGAATCCCTCGGCGGCGCGCTGGAGGCCGGACCCGGCGCGGACGGCGGCTTCGCCGTCCGCGCCCGCCTGCCCCTCCCGGAGGAGATCGACCCGTACGGACCGAAGAGGTCGCGGCGC
>NZ_JBEYTW010000175.1:0-6954 GCF_040643275.1 Spirillospora sp. NPDC047418 | reverse complement strand
CCCGCCAGGGGCACGGCTGGTTGGCTACGTTCGGTCGGGATAACCGCTGAAAGCATCTAAGCGGGAAGCCTTCCTCGAGATGAGTTCTCCCACCCCCTGTGGGTGTAAGGCCCCCGGTAGACGACCGGGTTGATAGGCCGGAGATGGAAGCACGGTAACGTGTGGAGTCGACCGGTACTAATAGGCCGAGTGGCTTGAACACACTGAACGTTCAATTCGAATCGCTGTTGCGGTGTTCGCGTCCCTGTGTGGTTCCCAGAAAACAATCCGGGTACCGCGGTTGTATAATTGAATGCTGAGCCTGACGGCTTGGACGTTGATTTGCCCGCCCCGTGTGGGGGTGGTGCGTTGAGGCGTTCGGTGGTTTTGGCGAAGGGGAAACACCCGGTCCCATCCCGAACCCGGAAGTTAAGCCCTTCAGCGCCGATGGTACTGCATGGGAGACCGTGTGGGAGAGTAGGACGCCGCCGGACATATATTGCAGGAAGGGCTCCGCCGACACGGCGGGGCCCTTCCTCATTTTGCGGGACTGTTCATGGGGCAATCCTGCGGCCCTTCTTCGCTCACGCCGATTCGTGGGCCACAGACCGCCCCTGTCCAGTCGGACGTCGCGCGGCTGCGGGGTCAGGTGCGGGTGGCAGGCTCCTCGGCCGCGCGGATGCGGGCGACCTCGGGTGTGCGGGCGTCCAGCCGGATCTTCGCGAGGGCCTGGCGGCCGAGATCGGCCGGCCTGGCGTGCTTGATCTCCGCGGGGGCGAGATACACGGTCAGATCCGGGAAGGTGACCAGCTGGCCGCCGTCGTCCTCGGAGACGGTGCGGAAGTCGTCCGGGTCACGCGGGGCCCTCAGACGCTCCGCGGCGAAAGCCGCCGCCGCATCCGGTTCGCGAGTCCCGGCGGGGACGAAGGTGCCATTGCGGAAGTACACCGTGGTCTGGGCCCGGTCGCCGGCGGCAAGGGCGGCCCGTGCCGCGCGCGCCGGGGGATCCGGCGGGCGCCGGGTGAGCAGGCGCCGGGTGCTCTGCCGCCGGGTCCGCCACAGCTTGACCATCGCCCAGATGAGGACCACCGGCCAGAGCACCAGCAGCGTCACCAGCAGGCCCGCCCCGGGCGCGTCCACCTTGATGCGGAGCGCCTCGCTCGACCGGTCGCAGGTGACGGCGACGTAGTCGGTGGCGGGAGCGCGGAACGCCCCCACCCATCGGTAGCCCTTGACCTCCGCGGAGTCGCCGCCGTGCCGGGCGCGGTCCAGGGTCACCGGATAGTTGGCCTTCCGGCCGTTCAGCGCGCAGGAGCCCGGGTCATCGGAGGCCGCCGCGACATGGACCCGGTAGCGCAGACCCTCGTCCACCCACAGGACCGCACGCGAATCGCCGGGCACGCTCCCGGGCCGCACGGCGTCGACCGTGCTCGCGGTGAGCAGCGCGTGATGCGTTCCCCAGAACAGCGCGGTCAGCAGGACGAGCAGGGCCAGCGCCCCGACGGGAACCAGGTACGAACGCCAGGAAACGGCGAACGGAACCCGATACCGATATGTCACCTTCTTTGGCACCTGGGAATTGTACGATCTTGCGGCCTGGAGAGGGAGATCATTTGGACGTGCAGCGTACGGAGATCGACGGCGTTCCCGTGTTCTGGAGCGAGGGCTCGCCGGGCGATGACGGCTATCGGGCGGCGCTCGTGTTCCGTGTGGGTCGGGCGGACGAGACCCTGCCGAGGGCCGGACTCACCCATTTGGTAGAGCATCTGGCGCTGTATGCCGTCGGCGATGCCGACTATCACCACAACGGCGCCGTGGATGACACCACCACGGTGTTCATCACCCACGGCGAGTCCGCGCAGGTAGCCGCATTCCTGACCTCGGTGTGCAGTTCACTCGCCGCGCTTCCCATGGAACGTCTCGAAGCGGAGAAGAACATTCTGCGGACCGAGGCCGGAGGACGCGACGTCGGCCCGGCAGGCCAACTGCTGCTGTGGCGTTATGGGGCGGCCACCTACGGACTGCCTGCCTACGACGAGCACGGTCTCTCCGCCTTCACCCCCGACGATGTCCGGGAGTGGACGGCGCGCCGGTTCACCAGGAGCAACGCGGCACTCGCGCTCGTCGGCGGACCTCCACCGGAGGGGCTCACCCTGCCGCTTCCCGAGGGTGAGCGCAGGCCGCTGCCGGAACCGACCAGCGCGTTGCCGCGGACGCCCGCGTACTTCAACGCCGACGTCAACGGCGTCGCGCTGACCGGCATCGTGCCGAGCACCCCAGCCGCCGGAATCTACGGCGACATCCTCGGTCGCCGCCTCCACCGCGTCCTGCGGCGCGAGAACGCGCTGAGCTACACGACCAGGGTCGAGTTCTCGGGCCGCCCCGGTGGCACCGCCGAGATGCTCGCGTTCGCCGATGGGCTCGCCGACGCGCGTCCGGAACTGGCGGAGCGGTTCCGCGGGGAGATCGAACGGCTCGCCGCGGAGCCGGTGGACGCCGCCGAACTGGCCGAGGTGGTGGCGGCGCGACGCACCAGTATCGGCTCCGACGAGGACCGCGCGTCCCATCCGATGCGCTCGTGCCTGGCCGAACTGCTGGGGACTCCGATCCGCTCGGCGGACGAGGCACTGGCCGCGCTCGACGAGGTGGGGCCCGAGGACGTCCGGGAGGTCGGCCGCACCATGCTGGACACCGCGCTGCTGATGCTCCCGCGCGGCGAGCACCCGCAGGGCGCGCGCTTCGCCCGGGCCCCGGTGTCCGCCGCGGTCGCGGTCGACGGCCGGGTCCACACGCGGCCGGACGAGGCCCGGCTCGCGCTGATCGTCGGCCGGGACGGGGTCACCGAACTGACCGGCCCGGACATGGCCACCGTTCGCTTCGACGAGTGCGCCGCCGTCCTCGCCTGGCCGGACGGGGCGCGCTATCTGGTCGGCCTCGACGGCATGACGGCCGGTATCGACCCCAACCTGTGGCACGCCGGCGCGGTCGCGGTCGCCGACATCGACCGCTACGCGCCCCCCGGACTGGTCGTGCGCATGCCCGAGCGTCCCGCCGACCGCGTCCCGCCGCGCAACGGCGCGGTGGCCGCGGCCGAGCCCGGCGACCGGACGGGCGATCGCGCGGGGGCCGGTGCGGTGGCCGCGGTCTTCGGGCTGCCCGCCAAGATCAGAGCGCGCCGGCGGAGGCCCGCCTGGCGGGACGAGGCGCTGACGGCGGCGCTGCCGAAGGTGCGCGGCGGTGACCTGCGCGCGGGCCTGCAACTGCTGGCGGGCACCCGCGACGACGCCGAGGCCCGCAGCCTCTGCCTGGAGAACCTCGCCGAGGCCGCGCTCGGGCAGAGCGCGCGGCTGGCGGAGCTGTCCGCGGACGACCCCGCCGACCCGGATCTGTGCCTGTGGCTCGGCGCGACCCGCGTCGACGAGGCGTGGAAGGCGCGGAGCGCCTACCGCGCCGAGTACGTGGAAGCGGAACAGTTCGGCCGGTTCTGGCGGCTGCTGGCCCTGGCCGGGCCGCCGCTCTACCGCGCCGCCGAACTGCTGCCCGCGGACCCCGTCCCCTGGGACAAGCTCCAGTGGCACGGCATCGGCATGCAGCTCGAGCGGGACGAACTGGACCGCATCTGGCGAGAGCTCACCGACCGGGACCCGTCCCTCTACTCGGGCCACATCTCCCGTTCCCAGGCGCTCTGCAAGAAATGGTGGGGTTCGGACGCCGAGGTGCTGGACTTCGCCGAGACGGCCGTCGCCGAGGCCGAGCCCGGCGACCCGCTCACCGCGGTGCTCGCCGTGGCGCACCTGGAGATCGGCCTGGAGATCGGTTCCTGGGACGATCTGAACGGATACCTGGCCCGGCCCTCGGTGCACAGCGCCCTGGCGGAGGCCGCCGACCGGTGGCTGGCCGCGGACCGGCGGCATCCCCGGGACCTGGAGGCCCACCACTTCTTCGGTGCGGTGTTCTACCGGGCCGGCGACCACGACCGGGCCCGGTTCCATCTCGGCCGTGTCGCCCGCACCAGGGCCCTCGCCCGCGCATGGGGGTACGCGGACGAGCCGGACCGGTTGCTGGCACGGGCCTGCCGGGACGTCCGGGCGAAGGCGTGACGGCGTCCGCCCGGCCCGCCGGCTAGCCGCCGGAAGCGTCGTCCATCAGCGCCTTCGCGTAGTTGGCCAGTGAGCGGTTGTACTGGGGGAGGTGGCGGGAGAGCGCGCCGAGGGCGAGCGCCGCCGCCTCCCTGTCCCGGCCGAGGTCGGTGAGCGCGAGCGCCAGGAACGCGGTCACGGCGTCGTCGAGGCCGTCGGAGCAGGCGTCGCGTTCGGCGGTCAGCAGGGCGACGCTCTCCTCGGCCCGGCCGAGGTTGCGCAGGGTGCTGGCGTACTGGATGGTCGCCTCCCGCCTGCGCGTCCCGTCCAGCCCTGCCTCGAACGCCCGCCGGTAGTGGACGGCGGCCTCCGCCTCGCCGCCGGTCGAGTCGTGCGCCGACGCCAGCTCGTACTCCGCGACCGCGTCCCCGGGCGGCAGCTCGCCGGTCAGCGCCTCGATCCTGGCGAGGAAGTCCGCGGGCTCGAGGTCGTCGAACGCGTCCCACAGCTCGGCGATCCGCCGTTCCCAATCCGGGGTGATCATGGACCTGAGGATAGGGCCCCGCCCCGGGGCCGCGGTCCGACCGGGGGGTCGCAACGGTCCTGCAACCTGCCGTGCGCCACCATTGGACCGCTCGACACAGGTCGGGACCATGGTCGCGTCGGTGCCAACCCACACATCTGCACCGGCGCGGCCACCGAGCCCCCCGGAGTCCCCCGATGAGGCTCGCCGCCGCTCCCGCCCCGCTCGCGGTCGCCGCCGACGCCTGGCAGATCTCCTACCGCACCGGCGACTCGCACGACCGGGCCGAACTGACGGTCACCACGCTCCTCGTCCCGAGAAGGCGTGGACCGGCGCCGGAAGCCGTCCCGCCGTCTCGGTCCAGGGTCCTGACCTTCCTGTCCGACCGCTTCGCCGGCGAGCCTGCGGCCGCCATCTGCTGACCCGGGGTGTCGGGGCTCCGGGGCCTGCCGCGGGCCGCGCCGTCTTGCGGTTACCGCGTTGCGGTGGCCAGTGCCGCGCGGATGGCCTCCTCGCCGACCGGCCGGCCCTTCTCGTCCGAGAACGGGCCGTACGGGGTCCCCCACACCGGTGTGCCCGTCGCCTGCCGCCAGCCCTCGGCCAGCGGTCCCGTGTCCACGACGCTGTATCCGATGGATTCGATGAATTCGGTCACCGCCTTCTTCGCCAATGCGGAGTCCCCGGCGATCGGCAGGTACGAGCGGTCGGCCGCGCCCGCCGGGCGGGCGAGGGCCAGCAGGTGCTTGTAGAAGATGTTGTTGAACGCCTTCACGACCAGGGCGCCCGGGATGTACCGCAGCAGCAGTTCGCTCGAAGTGAGCGGCGTGCTGTCGAGTTCGGGGATGTGCCCGTCGCGCTCGGGGCCGTAGTTGCACGTGTCGATGACCGTCTTCCCGGCCAGCTGCGCGGCGGGCAGGTCGGGGAACGCCTTGACGGGCACCGAGACCACGACGATGTCGCTGGTGGCCGCGGCCTGCCCGCTCGTCGCCGCGGACGCTCGCGGCCCCAGTTCCGCGACCGTCTCCGCGAGAGTTTCGGGACCGCGCGAGTTGCTGAGCACGACCTGGTGCCCGGCCTCGGTGGCGAGCCGCGCGATGGTGCCGCCGATGTGTCCACTTCCGATGAATCCCACGGTCGTCATATTCTTCGCTTCCTTCAGAAGAGCCGTACCTTTGTTTTTCTGCTGGGCTCGTTGCGATTCGGGTCGTTGCCGTCAGCCGGCGGGGAAGTAATGGCCGTTGTCCAGACCGGCGAGCAGGCTGGGCTGGGCGGGTTCCCAGCCGAGGGTCCGGCGGGTGATGAGGTTGGACGCCGGGTAGCTCTGCGTGACGATGTTCGCGAGGAACCCGAAGTAGCCCGGCACCATCAGTTCGTCCGCGGGAACGCTCACGGCGGGCAGGTCCAGGCGGCTGCCGATGGCCTCGGCGATCTCGCGGAGCGGGATGGCCCCGTCCCCGACCGCGTGCCAGTATCGGCCGGCCGGGCCCTTCTCCAGCGCCAAGCGGAACAGGGAGGCGACATCGCGGGCGTGCACGGCGTTCCACACGTTCGCGCCGTCTCCGGGGTAGCCGGCGAATCCCTTCTCCTTCGCGAGCGCGATCAGCTGCACGAGGAAGCCGGCGCGATCGGTCGTGCTGTGCGCGATGTTGGCGAACCGTACGACCGAGGACCGCACTCCCCGGTCGGCGAGGCCGATGACGGCGGTCTCCACGTCGTTGCGAATCCGCAGGGTGCCCTTGTGCTCTTCCCCGGCGGGAAGGGCCGGGTCCTCCTCGGTGGCCGGCCGGCCCAGGTTCCCGGGCGAGCCGATGCTCCCGGCCGCGACCAGCGGCTTTCCGGTTCCCGCGAGCGCCTCGCCGTACGCGTGCATGATGGGGAGCTCCGCGGCGGCCACGGCGTCGATCCCGCCGGACGGAAGCAGGTCCTGCCTCTGCGCGACGTGGATGACGCCGTCGGAATCGGCGGCCGCCTCCTTGAGCCCGTCGAGGTCCGCGAGGTCGCCGCGGCGCACCTTCGCGCCGAGCGCGGACAGTGCCGCCGCGGCCGTGTCCGACCGGGCCAGGCCGGTGACCTCGTGCCCGGCGGCGACGAGTTCGGGAACGATGTACGAACCGGAATGGCCGGTCCCGCCAGCGATGAAAACACGCACGGTACTGCTCCTTGTCAATAATGTGGTGCGAGAAAGTGGTGGTTCGGGTGCGCTCAGCCGGCGATGTCGACGCTGAGGGCGATGTCGAAGGTCCCTGCGCCGTTGCGGGCCAGGCCCATCAGCAGTGGTCCGACCCCTTCCAGCCAGCGGGCCATGTCCAGGCCGCCGACATCGAGGGGGCGTAGTCCGAGGCTCTGGATGAACGCCGACACCTCGGTCTTGGC
>NZ_JBEYTW010000174.1:0-7244 GCF_040643275.1 Spirillospora sp. NPDC047418 | reverse complement strand
ACTACACCCCCCCCAACCCCCCCCGGTATCCTTGCCCCGGGGGGGTTTTTTTTTTACGCCCGCCCAAATAACAACAACACGCCGCAGATCAACGAGGTGGGGGGCTAGTCGGTCGCGGGCTGGCCCGCCGCCAGGGGGACGGTGACGTCGGCGGTCAGCGTCACGGCACCGGCCGCGCGCTGGTAGTCGAACAGGCCCGTGATGGGGACGATCTGGAGATCGATGTCGCTGCCGCGATCCACGGCCAACGAGATCGCTTCGATGGTGCGGGTTACGGTGCGCGGCTTGCCGTCCAGGACGACCGGGATCGGCGTGGCCTGGTTGCCGACGACGACACCGGTCTTGCGGTCCACGAGTTGCGCGAACAGGAAGGTGCGGGGCTTGGTGGCCAGGCCGCGGTAGCGGAGGGTGACCTGCGGCGTCCCGACGGCCTGGGCAGACGCGGCGGGGGCCGGAAGGTGCACGTTGACGGCCTTGGTCGCGGGCAGTGCGGCCACAGCTGGCAGCGGCAGGCCGCCGGGGCCACCGCCCTCCCCGCCGTCGTCCAGGTACTGGAGGGCGTCGGCCCGGGAGAAGGCCATCGCCCCGGACCCGGTGGCGCGCAACGTCCCCTGCCGCTCGGGCGGGTAGGACGGAGCGGTGCGGTAGACGCCGTTCTGGTCGATGTACTCGAATCCGGCGCCCGTGTCGACGGGCTTGTTCCGCAAGTACTTGTCGAACCAGGTCAGGGTGGCGTTGGTGGTGTGGTCGGCCGGGCCTGGCTTGGTCGAGCAGACGCCGTGCCCGCCGCAGAACCACACCATCTTGACCGGCACGCCGTTGCCCGCGAGGGTCTTGTAGTTGGCGATGGCCTCGCGCAGCGGGAACAGGGTGTCGACCGTGCCCTGGAGGAGCAGCGTCGGCGCGGTGATGCGCTCGACGAGGTAGTCGGGGCCGTGGGCGCCGAACCAGTCGGCGACGTCCTTCGGAACGGTGCCGCTGGCCATCCCGGTCACACAGCCCTTGGTCACCTGCCAGGAGAGCCGGTTGCCGGACTGGAGCCCGCCCGAGCACAGCAGCAGTCCCCAGCCGGAGCGGAAGATCTCGTCGGGGTAGAGGCTGTTGAGCAGGCTGTTGAAGGCGATGGTCGGCGCGATGGCGTCCACCCGCCGGTCCAGCCCGGCGGTGACCAGCTGGATGCCGCCGCCGTAGCTGCCGCCCGCCATGCCTAGCCGCGGGTCCCCGGCGCGGTCGAGCCGGACCTCCGGCTGCCGGGCGATCCAGTCGATGAGCGCCTGCACGTCCCGGCCCTCGACGCGCGGGTCGTCGACGTTGGCCTCGCCGCCGGAGCCGAAGCCGCGGGCGTTCCAGGTGACGACGTTGTAGCCGGCGCCGAGCAGCGTCCCGAGCATGCCGCCCGCCGGGTCGGTCTCGGCGCGTCCGGCCCAGCCGTGGCCCAGCATGATCACCGGCCGCCGCTCGCCGGCGCGCAGGCCGGGCGCGCGGAAGAAGTACGTGACGATGCCGGTGCCGTCGAAGGAGCGGACGGTCACCTGCCGCGACGCGTCCTCGGCCGCCGCCGCGGGGGTGAGCGTCCCCAGCACGGTCACCACCGACAGGACGGCTGCGAGCGCGAGACGCCGCACTCCGGCGCGAGGGGACATGCGCGACTCCGGGGCCAAGATCCACTACCGACGAGTAAGTAATACCTTGCACGGCCCGCCTTGCCTAGACCTGCGGCGCCGTCCACCTCCGGCCGCGCCCCCGCCCCCGCCTCCCAGGTCCCGGCTCCCGGAAAGTACTTGACGGATCGGAAAGTAGAAAGTACTTTCCTACTTGGCAAGTACTTCTCAAGGAAGCAGGCGGTCCCCCCATGAACGACTTCACCAACGCAGCCGAGGCCCTCTCCGCGATCGAGCAGACCCAGCAGCGGGCCTACGCCGACCAGCGCCTGCCGATGTGGTACCTCCCGGGCGTGATCACCCTGGGCACCACCGCCGCGATCGCCTCCGACGTGGACGGGACGGCCCAGGTCGTCCTCACCGCCGTGGCCGTCGCGGGGCTCCTCGGCCTCGTCACGACGCTCTCCACCCGGATGCGCATCAGGTTCCGGCCGGGCACGTGGACACCGAAGGCCGGCACCCTCATGGCCCTGTGGATCGCCTCGCTCTTCGTCGTCTGGGGCGTGGTCCCGCTCATCGCCGGCGCGTTCACCGACTCGGCCGTCTGGCAGAAGGCGATCGCGGGCGCCGTCACCGTCGTCTACGCGGCGGCGACCACCCGTCCGGTCGAGAGCCTGGTGCTGGCGCGGCTGGCCGGGAAGGTCGCCCGATGAACCTCGACCCGGTCATCCACACGCCGGCGCGGCTGCAGATCATCTCCCTGCTGGCGACCGCGACCGAAGCCGAGTTCGCCTTCGTCCGCGACAGCCTCGACATGAGCGACTCGGTCGTGTCGAAGCACGCCAGTGCGCTGGAGAAGGCGGGCTACATCGAGATCCGGAAGGGCTACGTCGGCAAGCGCCCCCGGACCTGGTTCAAGCTCACCAAGGAAGGCCGCCGCGCCTTCGACGACTACGTCACCACCCTCCAGCAGATTGTCGGCCGCCCCCTCGCCGACACCCCCCACACCGACCGCTGACCGCGACGCGGCGATGGTTTATCTTCTTGGGCATGGATCACCGGGGTGAGTTTCGTTCGGCAGCGCTTGAGTTGGGAATCCCGGACGACGAGATCAGCAGATTCAGCCAGCACCTTCGTCTGTCGATCGGATTGTACGCGGGTGGCGGTGGCTCTCCGGTCGGGCAATTCGGTGGGCTGCCCCAACTCCCGGTGGGCATGAAATGGCCATCCGCCGGGGGCAGTTCGTTGCCGCTCCTCTTCTCTGTCGATTGTGGGGCGCTGCCGAGAGTCGACGGCCTCGACCTCCCGGCTGACGGAACGCTGCTCTTCTTCGTGGACCAGGAGATGGACCACGAGGACACTTCCGGGAGGTATGCGCAAATCGTGTATGTACCGGACGACACTGAAACCGCGGTCGCGGAAGCCCCCGATTCCGTGGGCGTCCAGGAGCATCTCGACGTCAACTCCAACCTCGTCTCCGGACTGCCCCTTTGGCTCCAGGAGGGCGACGAGGACTGGCACGAGTACTGGGAGGACCTCGATTTTGAGGACATGTCGCCCTTCCAGCAGCAGTTGGCCCGGTACATGGAGCGCGACCTGCCGCACCTGGACGAACTCCGGGCTCTGGCCTACGAACTCTGGCCGTCCGGCGCCGGCGTCGTCATCGGCGGGTACGCCGATGACGACGTGATCAACAGCATCGCGGAGCAGACCCTCGCGGGACGCGAGAAGGCAGGCGAGATCCCCGCCATCCCCATCGCGAAATGGTATTCCCACCTGGAGGAGGAAAAGCACCGACTGACGAGCGAATGGATATCGCTCGCCAGAGAACTCCCGGAGTACGAGGTCTACTGCACGAGTTTTGTGATCCGCCACGACGACTTGGCCGCCGCCCGCCTGGACAAGGCACTGGCCGTGACCACCTTCGAAGCACCATGACCAACCCGCCACCCCGGTAAAGTGACGCCACCGGCCACCGGCCACTGTCCACCGACCCGCCAACCCCGCTCACGCCCTCGTCTGCCCGGTCGAGCACGTGACCGCACTGCACACTGCCGAGCCATCGCTGCTGGTCGAGGTGTTCAACGTGGTCGCCTGCCTGACGCACTCCGTCCCGCCGGCCTTCGGGGCGGTGGGAACCACCGGGCTCAACAACAACGACACGCCGAACCAGATGATCTCCCACCTGCATGTGCACGTCATCCCGCGCTACGACGGCGACAACCTCGTAATCCCCAACCCCGGCAAGGCCCCGGCACCCCGCGACCTACGGCTCCAACTGGCCACACACCTACGACAGACCTTGTCCAACCCCACCGCCTCGCCCACCTGACGAACGTCGAGGCGCGGCGACCCCGTGATCATCGGCGCCAGAATGGTCACATCGGCCGTCCCGGAGGTTCGACCGAAGTCTTTCCGACATGTCGGACGCTCGGGCACCGGACGAAGAGATACAGGTGCTTCTACCCCTCCAACTCGCCCCGTGATAGCGTTCAGTGCATATAGCGTTCAATGCATGGGGCTGTATGACGTTGAGATTGAGCCTGAAATCCGCGACTGGCTGGACTCGCTCGCTGACCGAGATTTCGGCCGTGTCGACTGGTTCGTCGCACTCCTCGCGGAGAACGCCGAGACCTTGGGAGAGCCGTGGTCACGGCATCTGGGCGACGGACTCAGGGAACTCCGCCTCCACCTTCATCCACGCGAGGTCCGCGTCACGTACTGGCTCGCCCCTGGCCGCCGGATCGTCCTGCTCACGGTCTTCTGCAAGTCGAGGGAGCGCGAGATCGCCGAGGTAGAGCGTGCAATGCGTGCACGCAAGCAGTGCGAGGCCGGACACGGCCATGCGCAAGGGGACGACTACATCAGGGAGGTGTGAGATCGTGCCACAGCACAACAGCCCGCACCGTCGATGGGTGCCCGGGGCGGGCCGCGACAACGATGAAGTTCGTGCGGGGCGTGACGAAGCTCGCCTGGCCTTTGAACTGGGCAACGCGGTCCGCGAGCGTCGGCTGGCCTTGGGACTGACCCAAGCAGAACTCGCCAAGAGGGCGGGCCTGACTCAGCCTGCTCTCTCCCGTTTGGAGTCGGGTGGTCCAACCCCGACGATCGGGGTCCTCGATCGACTCGCACATGCGCTCGGCGCCAGGCTCAGGGTGGAGTTCACCGACGCCGCATGATGGCGTCCCCGAGGCGATCAAGAACGTGGACACCCCCGCCCACATGTGCGGGGGGCGTCGCTACCCCGACCCGTCGCCGAGGCCGTAGGTGTTCGGTGTTCGGTCATGACCGAACACCGAACACTCGACAGGAGAGTTTCTCCGATATGGCGGGGGTAGATCCGGATGCCTGGTTGGCGCGCGGTCCACAGCGACACCACGATCGGCCCCCAGCTCCGCAACGCTCAGACCTGCCGTCGAGACGGCACCGGCACCGGATGGACGACCGTCCTAACTCACGCAGCAGGTCGGGCAGTAGACGCCGCCGGGCTCGGCATGATCCCTCATCCTGGCGACACACGACCCCTGCGGCGGCGACGCGAGTGTCACCCAGCATGGCCTCGCAACCTCTGGGACGAACTGGAACGCGCGCACCGCTGGTGGCGGTGTACCCAGGGCGGCCCGAGCCGGAACGCTACGGCGTGACGGCGACGCGAGGACGAGCCTCCGTCCATCATGGGCGGAGGCTCGTCGTAAGGTCGGGGACGTCTCTCAGGGCAGGTCGGGGACGTTGCCCTTGATGCGGCTCGTGAAGGCGCGCCAGTCGGCGGCGGCGAAGGTCAGTTTCGGGCCGTCCGGATCCTTGGAATCCCGGACAGCAACCTGGGGGGTCAGGCCCGCGACCTCGACGCATTCGCCACCGTGATGATCGCTGCGGCTAGCCTTGCGCCACTTTACGGCTGACAGATCGGGTGTGGTCATCCGTACTCCTCCATGACGCTTTTGATCAAGGATCGCGACTCCGCGAAGCGGAGTGCATCACCTCGCAGTGAGTTGTACGTTACTGCAAAGTCCCGCACGACCCTTGGGTCCTGGATGAGCAATCCCTGCCCGCCCATCTCTCCGTATACGACGTCCGGCGCCTTGGCGAAGCCCAAGATGACGAATCCTCCCGCATATCCCGGGTAGTACCTGGGGCTACGCGGAACAACGTCGATCGAGATGTTGGGACGCTCGCTCATGCTGAGAATGTGTTCGAGTTGCTCTCGCATCACCTCTGGGCCCGCCACCTCTCGCCGCAGGACACCCTCGTCGATGGTGAACCAAGCGTCCGGTGCTCCCTCACGGGTCAGCACGCTCTGGCGCTTCAGGCGTTCCTGCACGAGGCGCTCGGCGGTCTCCGGATCCTGCCGGTAGCCGACGACCGCCCGCATGTAACTCTCGGTCTGGAGTAGCCCGCGGACAAGGGTCAGGTCGAACGCTCGCATTTGGTTCGCTTCGACCTCTCGTTCCATGTACTCGGCGAAGCCGGGCGGGAGGATGCCCTGGTGGCGGGTGTCGATGATGCGCTTCCACTGCCGCTCGAAGACCCCGTTGGTCTTGAAGAACGTGTCGAGGTTCTGGGCGAAGGTCTTGGACGGGATGCTCTTGGCCGCCTCGATCTGGCTGATCCACTGCGGGGTGTAGCCGAGGGTTTCGGCCAGGGCGACCTTGGTGAGGCCGGCCTGCGTTCGCCATGCCGTCAATTCGGTGGCGAATGCCTGAATTGCGGGGGCTTCATATGGTTCGTTGCGCGATCCCATGGGGGGCTCCTACGTGTAACCCATTCCGGGGTTTCGTTGATCTCTCGGGAGGTTGCGGGCTCCACCTGGGGGGTTGCTGGCGGCGAAGAACACAACGCTGTGATTCTTATAACACATTCACCGCCAGCGAATCCGACCTCGGGGCCTTCCTTGAAAGACACATCTTCGTTCGATAACCCTGCTCTCGATCAGCTCCGAAAGGACTTTCCGGGACATCGCATTTGGCGGTCGCGCCGCTGGGACGGGAAGCTCGGCGAATACGTCGCCACGCTCATCGACCCGGAGGCCGGTGTCGACGCCACGGTGATGCGGCCGGACCCGGCCGAGTTGCGCGCTGAGCTGAGGCTGGAGGCTCTCCGGGCGCGTGGTGCCGTCCGGAGACTCTGGTGACGGACCGGGCCCGTCGCCAGGGCGGGCCGTCCTTCGGGACGGTCCGAGGAGGGGAGGAGGTGGTGCGGCCGGTCGGTCTTCCCCCGCTATGGCCGGCCGCACCATCTCTGCTGGACGGCTTGCGGGCGCGGCGTCATCTGCGGCGCCTCGCCCGCCTGCTGCGGCGGCGCGGGTGGAGCACCCAGGCCCGGTTCGGAGGCGCGATACCGCTGTTGCGGGTGTTCGATCCGCGTGTGCCCTGCATCGGCGACAGCGTCATGGTGGTCCGGGACGAAGCAGGCCGGTGGTGGTTCAAGTCCGGCACCGGTGAATTGCTGGCGCCCTGTGACGAGGTAGGCGCCGCCTGCGTCAGGATCGCGGAGCTGCTCGTCCCGTGGGTGGTCTGTGCGCTCGGTGGACGGCCGCCGAATTAGCAGGCTAGTACTCCAGTTGTAGATCGCGATCTTCATGCTTGAGTGGCTTGTCGGTGGTAGTGGCTGGCCTGGGATCGGGCCTGGTGACGGCGTCGCCAG